>PHCM01000050.1 GCA_002842255.1 Betaproteobacteria bacterium HGW-Betaproteobacteria-2
CAATTCTAAATGAGAATCATTATCAATGAAAGGGGTGATGCGGACTATTTACACGCTATGAGGTTTTATCGCTCTATGTCTTATCGCTGTGACCCAGTGACCGCTCGGGGTCTATCCTGTCTCTGACCAATTGCTTGATTTCCTTGGCTTCAGGAAAACGTTGCGCTTCCTTGCGCGAAAAGATCAGCTCATTGTTCAACCATATTTCGAACACACCGCCGCTGCCGGGAACCAGGCTGACCCGTTCAAGATCATGTTCGAATGTAGTTAACAGTTCCTGCGCCATCCATGCGGAGCGCAAAAGCCAGCGACATTGCGTACAATACTTGATTTCAAGCTGATGGCCTGACATGAACTACCCTTTCAAATTTCTATCTGACAAACGATTGTATGCTGCCGGAGACTCAACCATCCGGCAAAACGCCAACAAGAGACTATGCAAGTCACCTTTAAATAGCGGAAAATAAAACCTATTCATGACTGATGTGTCTACGTGACATATTACTCCATCAAGGGAAAGCACTAAATGCGCACTAAATTAGAAAAATTCGGCTTGATCGCTATCGGCGCCGTACTGGGCCTGATGCTCAGCCTCAACTATTCAGCCTTGGCAGAAAAGGCCTCCGCGCCGCAACTACCCCTTGACGACCTGCGCGCTTTTGCCGAAGTGTTCGGCAAGATCAAGAATGATTATGTCGATAGCGTAGAAGACAAAAAACTGATCAGCGAAGCCATCAACGGCATGCTGACCGGGCTGGACCCGCACTCCAGCTATCTGGACGCAGATGCTTTCAAGGACTTGCAGGCTGGCACACAAGGTGAGTTCGGTGGTCTGGGCATAGAAGTCGGCATGGAAGACGGCTTCGTCAAGGTCGTCTCCCCGATCGAGGACACCCCGGCCCATCGCGCCGGCATCAAGAGCGGCGACCTCATCATCAAGCTGGACGAGACCCAAGTCAAGGGCATGACCTTGAATGACGCCGTCAAACGCATGCGCGGCAAACCCGACACCCCCATCGTGCTGACCATCCTGCGCAAGGGGATAGCCAAACCGATGGAGATCAAGGTCGTCCGTGCCATCATCAAGACCAAAAGCGTCAAGCCGAAACTGGTTGAACCCGGTTACGCCTTCGTCCGCGTCACACAGTTCCAGGAACACACAGGCGAAGATCTGGCCAAGGCATTAAAAACCCTGAGCGAAGAAAACAAGGCGCCACTCAAAGGCTTGGTGCTGGATATGCGCAACAATCCGGGCGGTCTGCTGAATGGGGCTGTAGGTGTTTCTGCAGCCTTCCTGCCGAAGGGTGACCTGGTCGTCTATACGGAAGGTCGCGCCGAAGACGCCAAGATGCGCCTGACCGCCAATCCCGATCATTATGTACGCGGCGGCGCCCGAGCCGACTATCTGCGCGATCTGCCAGCAGAATTCAAGACCGTGCCCATGGTCGTGCTGGTCAATGGCGGTTCGGCTTCCGCTTCGGAAATCGTCGCCGGCGCACTGCAGGACCACAAGCGTGCCGTAGTCATGGGCACCCAGACTTTCGGCAAGGGTTCGGTACAAACCATCCTGCCGATGAACAACGGTACTGCAATCAAGCTGACGACCGCGCGTTACTACACACCGGAAGGGCGCTCGATCCAGGCCAAGGGCATCGAACCTGATGTCGTCGTCGAGGAAGCGCAAATCAATACGGCGAATCTCGGCAACGGCCTGCGCGAAGCCGACCTGACCCGTCATCTGGCCAATCCGAACGGCGAAGAAGAGACGCCGAGCAAAAAACCGGAAACCAGCACTGATCCGGCAAAAGTGATTCCGGCTCCTGCGGACGGCGAAACCACTCCGCCGGCAGAGTTCGGCTCCGAGAACGATTACCAACTGAAGCAGGCACTCAACCTGCTGAAGGGTTTGCAGATTCTCAGCAAAAAATAATTCAGGCTTAACGCATTCAGGCCGCCGCTAGCATTAACGGCGGCTTTTTTGCGGGAAAAATTCCCGGACTTGTGCAACAATGCGGCCATTCCGAGTGATACAGGCTGACCAGAGCGTGTCACACTGACATGCCACGTAAAGTGCAATTAATTGGAGAGAACCAATGCTGGACAGATTAATTGTTGAATTTGACAAAGGCTTGCGCACGTTGATGGCAGAAGCTCACAGCGGCCGGCCGTACCCCGACCAGGACGTAGCGGAGCATGCACTCACCGACAACGAGAAAAAGCATGCCGCCGCACTCATGCGCGTCAATCATTGTGGCGAGGTATGTGCTCAGGCGCTCTACAGCGGGCAATCGCTCACTGCCCGCAACGCGGATACGGTCAAGGCTTTACAACAGGCAGCCCGCGAAGAAACCGAACATCTGGCCTGGTGTGAAAAACGTATCAAGGAGCTGGGCGGCCGCACCAGCCTGCTCAACCCGCTGCTCTATGGCAGCTCATTCCTGCTGGGCGCAGCGGCCGGCGCCATAGGCGACCGTCTGAATCTGGGATTTCTGGCAGAAACCGAACGCCAGGTTGGCAAGCATCTGGAAAGCCATCTGCAAAAACTGCCATCCAAGGATGATAAAAGCCGTGCAATTATCGAACAGATGCATATGGATGAGGCCAAACATGCAGAAACCGCCATACAACATGGCGGCGCAGAATTACCAAAACCGGTCAGGGTTGCCATGCAGGCAGCTGCAAAAACCATGACCACTTCAACTTATTATTTATAACCATCCAAATTCTACGAGACACAGCAATGAAGAGATTTACCGACATCCTGCCGACACTGGAAAGTGCAGATCATATCCAGACCATCACTCTGTTCAATCCGGACGGCAGCAAAGCCGGCAAGATCGAGAACAAGCCTGGCAGCGCAGGCTCAGTGAGGGTCTATCACCACTTGTGGAAAAGGCATGGCGCCATCGACATGGCAGCGGCCAAGGAAGGTTTGAAGATTTACGCCGAGCACACCGAAGATGCGGAAAACAATCCGGAAAAGCACCCGAACATCGACCGGTTGCTGGAAGTGATTTCCACACAGCGTACACTGCGTGTGGAAATCACTGAAAAGTCCTGACCGTCTGCCGGATGCCAGCCCAGCCTTACTAGGCTGGCATCAATGGCCAGAAAAACGGGATTAATAGAGAAATCACCACCACCACGATCAGATTCATCGGGATACCCAGAAGCGCAAAATCGGAAAAACGATAATTGCCTGCGCTGTAGACCAGGGTATTGGTTTGATACCCGATAGGTGTGGCAAAACTGGCACTGGCGGCAAACATGACGCCGACCACGAACGGCCGCGGGTCGACACCGAGCTGATGGGCCACACCGATCACCACCGGCGTGAACAGGACGGCAACTGCATTATTGCTGATGAATTCGGTAGCAATCGACGTCAGCAACACGACCAGCGCCAGCATCATCCAGGGCGAGATATCACCACCGACAGTCACCAAACCATTGGCCATCATGCCAGCCAGCCCGGAATCGCGCATGGCGATACTGATGGCGATCATGCCGAAAATCAGAATCATGATGGGCCATTCAATCGATTTATAGGCCTCATCCGGCTTGATGCAGCCAGTTGCAATCACCACCGCTGCCCCAATCATGGCCAGACCCTCGATAGGCATGACATTGAAAGCTGCCAGCAGCATGACACCGGCGATCGTTGCAATGGCGATTCCCGCCTTGTTGTAGCGATTGCCAGCCACCTTGCCTTCGCCGATCGCAATCAGATCACCGTTCTCGCAAAAGCGCTTGATCTGGGGTGGCGTGCCCTCAACCAGAAGCACATCGCCGAATTGCAGCTGGAAATCACCGCTGATGGCCTGTATGGAGGCATCCCGGCGGTGCACGGCCACCAGATGAATGCCATAACGTGCAGCCAGATCCAGGTCGCGGATGGGACGTTGCACATAACGTGAGGACTGGCCGACGATGACCTCGACCATCACTGCACCCTGACTGCGCAGCGTTTCCAGATCATGTTGCTCGCCTTCCTGTGCACTATGGAGGCCGAACAGTTCGTGATTATGCATGCCCACCATATCGCTGCTGCGACTATGCACAACAAGACGGTCGCCCATTTGCAGCACCGTATCGGCAGATGGCTGCACCATTTCCTCGTCGCCGCGGAACAGCCGCAACACCTGCACCTTGCCATTACTCAATCTGGCTTCCTTCAGGGTACGGCCGACCACATGAGAATCCTCCGGTACGAACAGCTCAGTCATGAACATGCGATCGCCGCTGCCGACGATCTGTTGTGTCAGCGTCTCACGTACCGGCAACAGACGCGGCGCAAAGATGAAAATAAAAGTGGCTCCGACCAACGCCAGCAGAATGGCGGGCAAGCTGATCTCGAACATGGAGAAAGGCGCCAGCCCCATGTCGCGCGCAACACCGTCGACCAGAATATTGGTTGAAGTCCCCACCATGGTGATCATGCCGCCAAGTATGGTGGCGTAAGACAAGGGAATCAAAAGGCGCGAAGGGGCCAGATTGAATTTTGCCGCGATGCTCAGCACGGCCGGAATCATCACCATGACCACCGGCGTGTTATTGATGAATGGCGAAACCAGCAGACCGACCAACAGCATCGCCAGCAGCAGACGCCGCTCGCTATTGCCGGCAAATTCTCCTATCCACTGCCCCAGGCGGTCGATACAACCGGTCTTGCTCAAGGCGCCACTGATGATAAACAGACAGGCGATAGTAATCGGTGCGCTGTTACTGAACACACCCAGCACCTGTTTCGGGCTCAACATGCCGAGCACCAGCAACAATGCAAGCGCCGACATCACAGCCACATCCGCCTTGACCCACTCCCGCACGAAAGCAGCAAAAAGCACAAGCAGAATCGCGCCGACAATCACGGCATGATAGGTTTCAGGAATCAATATCATCGTAGTTTGCTAATGGCCAGCGCGCCGTTACGCCGCGTGTTTGTCGGAAATGGGAGCGTGATAAATGAACTGGACCAGATTACCGGCAGGGTCGAAACAATAAAAACTCCGCGCACCGTCCCGGTGGGTTCGTATGGCCTGCGCAATCTTCGTACCGTGTGCGACAAGATAGTCACACCACTGATCCACATCTTGCGGTGTTTTCAGTACGAAACCGATATGGTCCAGCCGTTGCGCACCGTCCAGTTTTGTAGTGGCATCCAGGCGGTGCAATGCCACATTATCGGCACCGGCGGAAGTCAGATAGACATTGTCCGGATCCGGCATCCACTCCTGCTGCATGCCGACCACATCCCGATAGAATTTCAGGCAGGCCTCCAGATCATGGACGAACAACGCCACATGGCGCATGCCCAGCATGCCGCCGGGACGTGTTGCAGCTTCAGTCATTACTCCACCTCAATGATTTCAAAGTCATGGGATATTTCCGCCGCCTTGCCCAGCATGATGGATGCCGAGCAGTATTTTTCAGCAGACAGCTTCACTGCACGTTCCACCTGCACCGGGTTCAAACCCTTGCCGCTGACGACAAAATGCACATGGATTCGCGTGAACACCTTGGGCACGCTATCGGCGCGTTCGGCCTCGATCTCGGCCACGCAATCCGTCACCGGTTGCCGCGCTTTTTTCAGGATGGTCACCACGTCAAAGGAAGTGCAGCCGCCCATGCCAATCAGCAGCATCTCCATCGGGCGCATGCCGAGATTACGGCCGCCGGCATCCGGCGCTCCGTCCAGAATCACGGCATGGCCGCTGTCGGATTCACCCATGAAACAGACGTTCTCAACCCATTTGATGCGCGCTTTCATAGCGGGTTATTTCACTCCGAGCAGTTCTACATCGAACACCAGAGTGGCGTTCGGCGGAATCACACCGCCAGCACCGCGCGCGCCGTAGCCCATCTCTGGCGGGATGATCAACGTGCGCTTGCCGCCGATCTTCATGCCGGCAAAACCCTGATCCCAGCCCTGGATCACTTGACCGCCACCGAGGTAGAAGACGAACGGTTCGCCGCGATCGACCGAGCTGTCGAATTTCTGGCCCTTGTTGTCGGGCTTGCTCGGGTCATACAGCCAGCCGGTGTAATGCACAGTGACATTGAAGCCGATCTCGGCTTCACGACCGCTGCCTTCCAGCGTATCGATTTTGATAAGTTCGGTAATCGGTTGTGTCATGGTCGTTCCTTCTTGATTGGTGGATTTGGATGATTCCGTCGCTGCCTGACAGCCGCTGACGGCTAAAGCGGTCGTCAACAGAACCGCCACAAGATATTTGCCTGATTGCATGAAATGACTCCGAATAAACTGCCGATATGATACCCGAAACAAGGGCTTGCCGTGCGCCTCCAGCCTTGAGGAAAGCGCAAAAATCGCGCTAGTGCTGATGATAAACCCACTCGAGCAAGGCATCCTGGGCGGCACGGCTATTACCCGCCTGCGCATGGTTGGCGATAAAGACCACCACCCAGCGCCGGCCCTGCTCATCCAGCAGATAACCGGCCAATGCCCGTACACCATCGATCGAACCGGTCTTGATATGCGCCCGGCCCTGCACCGGCTTGCCGTTAAGGCGCCGTATCGCTGTGCCATCCACGGCCAGCAAGGGCAGCGAAGACATCAGCTCGGCCATCAAGGGGCTGGCATAGACATGCACCAGCAGTTCTCCCAAGTGCCGGGCACTGATGCGCTCGATGCGGGAAAGTCCCGAACCGTTGTCGATCACGAGTTCAGGAAAATTCAGCCCCTTGCTCGCCAGCCACAGCTGTATTGCCTTGGCACCATTGGTCTCGGTACCGGGCAGCCCTGAGCGCTCGGCGGCAATCGTCAACAGCAGCTGCCGAGTCATCAGGTTGTTGCTGTATTTGTTGACGCGCCGAATGACGTCGGCCAGCGGCTGCGAATAATGCACACTTAGCCTGACCGCTTGCGGTGGCAAGACATCCTGTCGGAAGCCGTTCGCCAGACTGCCACCCAGTTGTAGCCAGATCTCGCGGAACAGCTGATAGGTATAGCCCGCATGAGCAAACAGACTGAGATCCAGATATTTCTCCTCGCAACTGGCTGGAAAACTGCCGGTAAAGGCGACTCTGGCCTGTGCACCCTGCCGCTCCACCTGATAACGCAACTGGCTGCGCCAGTCGCCGCACGCACCGGTAACAGGCTGCAGTTGATTGATCAGCGTGATATCCGGCAACGCTGGGCTGGCCTGCACCATGACGCGCCCGCCCTCGTTGAAGAACTTGAAACTGGTGGAATTGAGATTGCTGGTCAGCGCATTGGGAATGGCGTTATAGGCGCGATATGGCTCGTTGTCGAACAGACCGGCATCGACCTGTTCAGGGGAGAAGTAGGTGTCATCCAGAATCAGGCTGCCGCGGATATCCCGCAGGCCGGTCTGACGCAGATCGCTCAACATGCGCCACATATCATGCTGCATCAGTTCAGGATTGCCGTAGCCCTTGATGATCAGATTGCCGTGCAACACGCCGTCAACCAGCTCGCCATCACGATAGATCTCCGTACGCCAGCGGTAGGCGGGGCCCAGCAAGTCCAGCGCCGCATAGGTCGTCACCAGCTTCATGGTCGAAGCCGGATTCATCGACCGGTCGGCCTGATGTGCGATCAGGCTGTCAGCGGCGCCGATCTGGCGCACATAAACCGAGACCGCATCGAGCGGCACTGCCTGCTTTATCAGCGCCTGCTCGACCACCGCCGGCAACTGCGCGAACGCAATTTGTGGCAGCAACAGCGCCAGCAAGCCAAGACAGAGTTTCAGCATTGCGGACATCAGACCGCCGACTCCTGCAGCAACTGCACGATCTCGCCGACCATCCAGTCGATCTCGCTTTCGCTGATGACATAGGGCGGCATCAGGTACACCGTGTTGCCGATGGGGCGCAACAGTAGACCGCGCGCCAGCGCTGCCTGATAGAAACCCTGCTGAAAATCCTGGCGCCGGCTTTTCACATCAAAAGCGGCAATCATGCCCTGCTGGCGCACATGCATGACCGGCAGGCCAGCCAGCGCCTGCTGCAAGCGCCCCTTCATATGAATTGATTTCTGCCGGTTTGCTTTCAATATCTGCTCTTGCTCAAAGATATCCAGCGTTGCCAATGCTGCGGCACAAGCCAGCGGATTGCCGGTATAGCTGTGCGAATGCAAAAAGCCTCGCACCGTGCTGTCATCATAGAAGGCCTGATAAATTTCATCCGTACATAGCGTAACTGACAACGGCAGATAGCCGCCGGTGATGCCTTTCGACAGACACATGAAGTCGGGCCGGATAGCCGCCTGCTCACAGGCAAACATGGTGCCGGTGCGGCCGAAACCGACCGCAATCTCGTCCGCGATCAGATGCACCTGGTAACGGCTGCAGATTTCGCGCGCCCGTTGCAGATAAAGCGGCGAATACATCGCCATGCCGGCCGCACATTGCACCAGCGGCTCGATGATAAAAGCGGCGATTTGTTCATGATGAGCCGCAATATGCTGTTCCAGCGCTTCAGCACAACGTAGTGCATATTGCTCCGCGGTTTCACCCTTGGCCGCCAGCCGCCAATCAGGACTCGGCATCTGCTCGCTTTTCAGCAGGTCAGCCGGCTTTTTAAGCAAAGCGCAGATCCACTTCAGGGCAGTGATAACCTCTGCAATCTT
>PHCM01000051.1 GCA_002842255.1 Betaproteobacteria bacterium HGW-Betaproteobacteria-2
CCCTTGGTGCCGCATGCGGTCACCAGCAGACACAGCAGAATTGAAAGGCAAAAGGGTCTCATCAGTGTCATTGTCCTTAAAAACTGGATACTAACATAAACCGATGTTTTGACAGGAGGCCGGACCCGGATTACCGTTCATCCGTTATCCGAAACCGGTTGTCAGTTACGGGTAGATTTCAGGAAGTTTTTAAAGCAGCATACATTTCAGCGCAAAAGGGGATTAAAAATGGTTCACTGTAAATCAGAAAGAGGATTCACCTTGATAGAGTTGATGATAGTGGTTGCTATCATCGGCATCATTTCATCCATCGCCTACCCCGCCTATCAGGACTATGTCGCACGCGGCAAGATTACGGAAGCAACTTCCGGGCTGGCCGACTTGCGTATCAAGCTTGAGCAGTACTACCAGGACAACCGGACCTATACCGGCTATGTCGATGCCGGCTGCAATCTCACCAGTAACGGCAACCCTGCAATTAATTCAGACAACTTCGGTTTTGCCTGCGTGGTTGATGCTGATACCTATACGATTACCGCAACCGGTATTGGCACAGCGGGCATGACCGGCTACAGCTACGATATCAACGAGAGCAATGTCAAGAATTCTACTGTGCCCGGCGGTAGTGGTGCGTGCTGGATCATGAAGAAGGGCGGCTCATGTTAGGTAATCGCATCATGCGGGTGCAGCAGGGTTTCAGCCTGGTGGAGATGATCATTACCGTCGCGATACTGGCCATCATCTCGGCGATTGCCGTGCCCAGTTTCACGAATATGATCCAGAACACCCGAATCCGTACTGCGGCTGAGTCGATTCAGAACGGCTTGCAGGTGGCGCGTGCCGAGGCGGTCAAGCGCAATGCCAAAGTGAAATTCCAGTTGAGTAATGTAGATAGCAGTTGGGTTGTTTGCGAGGTGGCGAATGTAGCGGACGATTGTCCGGGCGAGGAAGAGATACAGTCTCGCTCCACGTCCGAGGGGTCTACTGCAAATGTAACTGCAACAGTCGTACCTGCCGGCAATACAGCAGTAATTTTTAATGGACTGGGTTTGATAGAGCAGGGCACCAATCCGTTTACGCAGGTGGATGTCGATATGAGCGAAACGGTGATGTCTGCCGCTGACAGTCGAGAGTTGCGTATCCTGCTTGGTGCTGGTGGCAGTATTCGCATGTGCAACCCCAATCTTGGCGAGGATGATCCTCGCGCTTGCTGAGGGAGGGATAATGTCAATGAGAAGCAAATTTTCGGTTCGTAAAGCCCTGTCTACTGTTCAGTACAACAAGTCGCAACAGGGTGCTGTCTTGTTGGAAGCCCTGATCGCAGTGCTGATTTTTTCCATGGGTATTCTGGCGCTGGTCGGTTTGCAGGCTGCGATGGTCAAAAATACTTCGGATGCCAAATATCGCGCCGAGGCCAGTTTCATTGCCCAGCAAAAACTGGGGGACATCTGGGTTGGCGGTATTGCTTTGGCCGATCATGAGGTGGAAGAGGAAGATGTCTCGGTTTATCTGCCTTCAGGTAAGCGAACTGTGGATGTTGCGGCGGATCGCGTTGTAACGATAACAGTGACCTGGCAAGTACCGGGCGAGGATATACACAGCTACTCCACCAGTGCACGCGTAGAGGGAATATAAGTGATGCGCAAGAATATCAACAATCGCAGCCAGTCTGGCCTCAGCCTTGTCGAGTTGATGGTCGGCATGGTGGTTGGCTTGCTGGCAACGCTGGTCATCATGCAGGTGTTTACGACTTTCGAGGGACAACGCCGCGCAACTACAGGCACGGGAGATGCCCAGACCAACGGCAGCATTGCATTGATGAACATACAGCGCGATCTGCAAACGGCTGGTTTCGGCCTGTCATTTCCCTTGGCCGATACGGAAAACAATCTGTTCAAATGCGATCCCTTGCCGGCAGCCTATGATGCTGACAACGATCCAGGCACTGACAATAGCATCGAATCCATCTTCCCGATTGAAATCGAGAATGGTGCCGGCAACAGCAGCGACATCCTGATCTCACGTACCAGTATCAAGCCGACCGGTGCCGTGGCTTTGAGAATCACCAATGCTACCGATGTCGACAATGTGGCCGTGCCGCGCAATATAGGCTGTAAGGAGGGCGATATTGTGTTGCTCAGCATGAATGCGAGCTGTGCCTTGACTCGAGTGACTGAGAGTGATGCCGATTTAGAGGACGACACGTTCCATATCGGGCTGGATGGTACCGGGCTGGTGGCTGGAACTCCGCCATTAGACGAACAGGCAAGGCTCACCTGCATGGGCAAATGGTTGCCGGAAGCTGAAAGAGAACTGGTAGAAAGTCGTTATGAGGTCGTAAACAATCAGTTGCTGCGTAATGGTGAACCGATCATCGATGAGATCGTTATGCTGCAGGCGCAATATGGTATTGCCGCCACGGTCGATAGTAACCAGGTAACGCAGTGGGTCGATCCGGTCGATCAGTGGAGCGTCGCAAATCTGGCCTTGAATAAAGACAACCGCAATCGCATCCGTGCCTTGCGGGTTGCCGTCGTGGCACGTAATGGTAAACGCGAGACGGAAACCGTCACCTCAGAATGCGAAACCTTTCAGGGTGTCGTCAATAATGGCCCGTGTGCCTGGGATGATGAGGGATATAGCGCTGCACCAATGATCGACCTCTCAACGGTGGATGCCGATTGGGAATATTACCGTTTCCGTTCATTCGAAACGATCGTGCCTTTGCGCAACATGCTCTGGTCCAAGGAAGCGCTATGAAATCCATCACCGTAAAATCGGATTCCTTCAAATCGTTCAGGCAGCAGGGCGTGGTGCTTTTTATTGCGCTTATCGCTCTGCTGGTGATGTCGCTTGCCGCGGTGGCGCTGATTCGTTCGGTAGACACCAACACCATGATCGCCGGTAATTTGTCTTTCCGTCAGTCTGCCCTGGTCTCTTCTGACCGGGGGGCAGAAGCTGCACTGGAATGGATAGATGCAAAACTCGTGGTTAATGCGAGTGATCTCAATAACCATATCCCGGCAGAAGGGTATTTCTCTACCTATGTGGCGGAATGTACCGGTGCGCAGGATCCGGATGGGAATGAAGTCGACGCCATCCGCTTGGTCGATAACTGTGGCGTTTTGAGCATTGCCGACGATGGCCTGGGTAACGAGATCCGGTATGTCATACAGCGCATGTGTTTCGATCCAGACACGGTGCCGCCGTATGATTCTGATGAATCAACCTGTCTGCTGGGTGAGGCGGAGATCGGTACCGGCAGCAAGAAAGTCAGGGGTAAAGACAAGGGCGGTATGTTACTCGATGCCAAGCAGAGCCCGATTTATCGCGTGACCGTCAAGGTCACCGGGCCCAGGAACACCATCAGTTATGCGCAAACGTTTGCTTATTAGGAGTCAGGTCATGAAGCGCACCCCACATAATTTCAATATTCTTTCGGGCATTCTGGCGATGGCCATGATCGGCAGCATGCTGTTTTCGTCAGCGGCCAGGGCCGCGGTGGACTCGCCTCTTGATCTGGCGACCATCCCGCTATCCAATAGCCCGACCATCGCCATTGAGCCTAATCTACTATTTATTCTGGACGATTCGGGCAGTATGGGCTGGGACTACATGCCGGATTATGTCAATAATACTTCTTACAGATATGAAGATTCGTTACAAGAAAATGCAAGTTTTAATACCATTGCCTACAATCCGACGATCCGTTATTTGCCGCCTGTGAACTTTACCGCCGCCGGCCTGAGTACGACGACTTATCAGAGCCAAACGGGCATCTCTACCGAGACCGGGGCGAATACTGACAGCAAGCCCAATTGGCGCCGGGTCAAAAACAACCCTTATCTTAGTACCGCGACCAGCAACCTAGAATCGGATGCAAGCTACTATCATGTCACGGCGGGCGAATATTGCACGCGTCGAGACCTCAAGGTTTGTGTCGCGCAGTCTGCGCCAAGCGAAACCTATCCTTATCCGGCGCCGGTGCGTTGGTGCAGAAATAACACCGAGGCGGCCAAGACAGTGCCGGGTGCCGGTACATGTCAGGCAGCTAGAGTGACAACAGGAACGACTTACACCAGTCTGCGTATGCCGGCGCAATACAGTGCGACAATCAGGATTACCGGCGCCAGCAGTACCCCAAAAGTGAATGGCGTCGTGGTCGATGGCCAGCAGATTATGTATACGGCCGCACCCGGGGATACCAACACCACAAGCACGATCGCTCAAAGCATAGTTGACCGGATTAATGCGTGTACGACCACTATCGTCGGCAACTGTACGGTTGCCGGCTATAGTGCAACGCGTTCAAGCAGCACGGTAATTATTCATGCACCGCACATCATTACGGCCACTCCCGCTCTTAGCCCGGCAGTTTCAAGCGGTACGTTGACAAGCACAATCTCGTCATTCGGTGCGGGTAGCAATGTGCCTGGCGTGCTCAATTTCACGCCCATTCTTTCCAGCGTCGATAGCTATCCATTGCCCGGATCCAGCAGCAAGGCTAGTACACGCACCGATTGCGCTGCCAGTATCTGTACCTATGCCGAGGAAATGACCAACTACGCCAACTGGTGGGCGTATTACCACACCCGCATGCAGATGATGAAGACGGCGGTGAGTTTGGCGTTCAAGGATGTCGGCGACGATTTTCGTGTAGGTTTCATGACTATCAACACCACATCGGGTAAATCATTGGATTTCGGCACCTTCAATACCGCTCAAAAAGCGGCTTGGTATAGCAAGTTGTTCAGTACGCCGACCGGCAGTGGCACGCCGTTGCGTTACGCATTGTCCAGAGCGGGGCGTATTTATGCCAATAAAGAAGATGTGGGTGGTGTTTTCTCCGACCCCATGCAATATGAATGTCAGCAGAACTTCAGTTTGCTGACTTCCGACGGTTTCTGGAACGGTTCTGGGGGCTACAAGCTGGATGGCTCTGCCATGACGAATCAGGATGGGGGTGATACACCACGACCATATTTTGAGGGGCCGACTGCCAGTTCAGACTCGTTGGCTGATGCTGCCAAATACTATTACGATACCGATCTACGCGACCCTAGCCTGAGCAACTGTACCGGTGCGCTTGGTACTTCTGTTTGTCAAACCACACCCACCGTTAACAAGGTGCAGCGTATGGTGACCTTGAGTCTGGGGTTGGGAGTAGATGGCACGCTGGCCTATGCCACCGATTACAAGACTGCAGAAGAAAATGCGTACGCCGATATCAAGAACGGTACGCAAAACTGGCCAGTACCGAAGAATGATGATCCGACTGCTATCGATGACCTTTGGCATGCAGCTGTCAATGGTAATGGTACTTATTTCAGCGCGAAGAACCCGACTGATCTGGTCAATCAACTGAAGGATGCCTTGGCTGCCGTTGCTGTCAAGGTGGGTGCTGGTGCCGCTGCCGCGACCAGTACGCTGAATCCGGTGGCCGGTGACAATTTTGGCTATGTAGCGAGTTACACCACAGGCCTGTGGACGGGGAATCTTGAGAAACGTGGCATTAATACGACGACAGGCGCTTTTGGGGCGACGGCTTTGAGTTGCGTGGAAGATGTCTTGCCGACCAGTACCTGTACTTCGCCTTCGAGCATTCTGGCTGATGGTTCGGGTGGTTATAACTGCGTCACGCCTGATATTCCTGAGGAAGATGGATGCGCCGGTGGTACCTGGGATTCCGAGAATTACACCTGCAGTGTGCCGGTGGCGGCATCCTGTAGCGGCACATTGAAAAACAAGGTTGGCGAAATTGATGACACTCGGACAATTTATATGAATGTCGGCGGCAGTCTGGCGCCTTTCAGTTACGGTAACCTGAATGCCAGCCAGAAAACGACGTTCGAGAGTGCCTTCCTCTCGGCAAACCTGTCGCAATGGAGCCATCTGGCTGAAACATTGACTGCGGATCAACTGGCTGCTGCCAGCGGTGCCAATCTCGTCAATTACATACGCGGCCAGAAAGCTTATGAAGAGACTTCCAGCGACCCCGGCAAGCGGCTGTTCCGCAAGCGGCAGGCGGTGTTGGGAGACATCATTGACTCCACGCCTACTTTTTCAGGTGTGCCGACCTTTAGTTATAGCGACCAGGGTTACGCCAGCTTCAAGAGTAGCTATAGCGGCACGGGAGTGGTTTATGTTGGTGCCAATGACGGTATGTTGCATGCCTTTGACGCAGAAACCCTGGTGGAGCGCTGGGCCTATGTACCAAGCATGGTGATTCCGAATCTATGGAAGCTGGCGGATACGGCTTATGCCAGCAAGCATATCTATTATGCCAACGGTGCACCGACCATTTCCGATATCTGTGTATCCGGCTGCAACAGTGCAGGCGCAGTATGGAAAACCATCCTGGTGGCAGGTCTGAATGGCGGTGGCCGCGGCTATTATGCGCTGGATATTACCAATCCGGGCTCACCTTCGTTGATGTGGGAATTCGATGCAAGTGACGAACCGAATCTTGGCTTCACTTACGGTACGCCGGTGATAACGAAAAATCCGGATGGCGATTGGGTTGTCTTGGTAACCTCGGGTTATAACAACATCCCGGACAATAGCCCTTTTTACGATGATGAAGGCGTGAAATTCAAGCCCAACAATCCGGCCCAGTTTACGACTGGAGATGGCAAGGGTTACCTCTTCATTCTCAATGCAGTGACTGGGGTCAAGACCGGCCAGATCACTACGGGAGTGGGTAACCTCTCTGTCCCGAGCGGCTTGGCAAAGATTTCAGCCTGGGCAGACGATCCGGAAGTCAACAATACGGCTACCTATGTTTACGGCGGTGATTTGCTGGGTAATCTGTGGCGCTTTGACCTCAGTGACAATTCGGTAATGAAGTTTGCCGATCTGGGCAGCACTCAGCCGATTACCGTTCCGCCGGAGCTTGGTTTAATCCAGAAAAAGCGCGTGGTGTTCGTTGGTTCCGGCAAATACCTGGAAGTCAGCGATCTGACCAATCTGGATCTGCAGACCTTGTATGCCATCAAGGACGATGACAGCACCACCACGCTTTCTGCTCCGAAAAGTAGTCTGGAACAGCAGACCCTTGTGACCTCCGGTTCGGAAACTAGGCAATCTGGAGATGGGAACGACGTGAACTGGGATACCGGACTGGGCTGGTATGTTGATTTCCCCGATGGAGGCGAACGTCAGCATGTGGCCTCGGAACTGGTACTGGGCACTTTGCTGGTGCCGACTACTGTGCCGACCTCGTCTGCCTGTCAGCCGGCCGGTTATGGTTGGCTGAATGCGCTGGATTACCGTACCGGCCGCAAGGTGCCGGATGCCGAGGCGGCATCCTGGCGGGTAAATGCACCTATCGTCGGCTTCAACGTGGTTTCGATTGGCGGCAAACCGAAGGTGAATGTGGTGACTGCCGATGATCCGAATCCAAAATTGCTGGATAACATCAAATTTACCGGTTCCGGTACAGGCTTCCAGAAGACCCGTGCGATCTGGCGTGAATTGATCCGGAAGTAAACTTAATTGAAGTGCAAAAAGGGCGGCAATGCCGCCCTTTTTGCTGCCCGTCAGTTTTGTTGCATCAGTCTGGTCAGCACCAGGCCGTTGATCAGGCCGAATACCAATGCGGCGAGTGCGAACACCGGGGTCAGGTAGACGATGCCGCTGTGTGGAATGAGCCAGAGCCAGACGATCAGCAGTTGCCCGCTGATGTGGGCGAAGGCAGCGAGTATGCTGAGGCTGACCGGGCCGAACCATTGTTTCGGCAGATGGATCGCGAGCGCGAGGACGGCCAGGCTGCCGAGTGCGCCGCCGAAGCTGAGCAGGAAGGTGGGCGAGAACAGTTGGCCGAGCAGCAGGCTGCCGGCGAATACGCGTAGCAGGCTGACCCAGGTGGCCGTGCCGATGCCATAATGGTATAGGACATACAAGGTCACGATATTGGCGATGCCCGGTTTGACGCCGGGCAGCGGCGAGGGCAGCACGGCTTCGATCAGGTGCAGGCCGATTGCAAGCGCAGCCAGCTTGGCGATGCGGTGATCGTTCTCTGTCGCAGTAATGGTGTGCCGGGTGTTTTCTCGCATATCAATAATTCAGCGAATCGTAGGGTTTGCTGTTGCCCAACAGTTCGACGCTGACCTGATTCGGCAGACACATGGCAACTTCGCTCGCTTGCGTGAGCCAGCCCTGTTTGACGCAATACTGACGTGGGCCGGGATCACTGGCAACGCGCACCCTGCCGTGGTCGATGATGACGGTGGTCGTGCCCAACGGTCCCGGGATTTCCAGAGTGCGTTGTTGATTCAGGCTTTGTGTCGTGAATATTTCGCTGCCGGCGCGGACCTGCACCTTGCTGGCTGCTTCACCCAGCCACAGGGTCTTGAATAGAGCGAAGACCGCAATCGCGCCCAACACTACAGTCAGGCCATCCCCCCATCTCAGTCCGTGCAGCCAGTTATGGCAGGGTGCGGACTTCGACATCGTTCTTCCATTTGAGGCGCTGCTGCATGGCCGGGCTGGCAGCAATATTGCCTGCGTCGTCGATCACCATGAAGTTTTCAAC
>PHCM01000052.1 GCA_002842255.1 Betaproteobacteria bacterium HGW-Betaproteobacteria-2
TGCAGACCGAACACAAGGCCGTCATCGACCCGGTGCGTGAACTGGAACGTCTGGGTTTCGAAGCGACTTTCCTGCAGCCGGAGCCGAATGGCCTGTTGGATATCGAGAAATTCAAGGCAGCGATACGGCCGGATACCGTGCTGGCCTCTGTCATGCTGGTCAACAATGAAATCGGCGTGATCCAGGACATCGAAGCCATCGGCAACCTCTGCCGCGAACATGGCATCATCTTCCACGTGGATTCCGCCCAGGCCACCGGCAAGGTCGCCATCGATCTGGAGAAACTGCCGGTCGACCTCATGAGCTTTTCCGCGCACAAGACCTATGGCCCCAAGGGCATAGGCGCGCTGTATGTACGTCGCAAGCCACGTGTGCGTCTGGAAGCACAGATGCACGGCGGCGGTCATGAACGCGGCCTGCGCTCCGGCACTTTGGCGACACACCAGATCGTCGGTATGGGCGAAGCTTTCCGTATCGCCCGCGAAGAAATGGAACTGGAAAACGCGCGCATCCGCCGCCTGCGCGACAGACTGCTGAGCGGCCTGCAGGATATCGATGAGGTCTATGTCAATGGCGACCTCAAGCAGCGTGTGCCGCACAATTTGAACATCAGCTTCAACTTCGTCGAGGGTGAATCGCTGATCATGGCGGTGAAAGATATCGCGGTCTCCTCTGGTTCGGCATGTACTTCTGCCAGCCTGGAACCCAGCTACGTGCTACGCGCGCTTGGTCGCTCGGACGAACTCGCACACAGCTCCATCCGCTTCTCGATCGGCCGTTTCACCACGGAAGAAGACATCGATTACACGGTGGCACTGATGAAGAGCAAGATCGGCAAGCTGCGCGAACTCTCACCATTGTGGGAGATGCACCTGGAAGGGATTGATTTGTCCAAAGTAGAGTGGGCAGCCCACTAAAATACCGTGAAAGGAGAAGGGTTAAGGGTAAAGGGTCAAAACATATCCCCCTCACCCTTGAGCGCAGAAAGCGCATTCCCTTCCCCCTTCACCCTTCACAGTAACTGAAAGGAATACAAAATGGCATATTCAGACAAAGTATTGGACCACTACGAGAACCCCCGTAACGTTGGCACGCTGGACAAGAACGACCCGCACGTCGGCACCGGCATGGTCGGCGCTCCGGCCTGTGGCGATGTCATGAAACTGCAGATCAAGGTCAACGACAGCGGCATCATCGAAGATGCCAAGTTCAAGACCTATGGCTGCGGTTCCGCGATTGCGTCCAGCTCCCTGGTAACGGAATGGCTGAAGGGCAAGTCACTGGACGAAGCAGCGCAGATCAAGAATTCCGCCATTGCGGAAGAACTGGCATTGCCGCCGGTCAAGATCCACTGCTCCGTGCTGGCGGAAGATGCCATCAAGGCAGCAGTCGCCGACCTGCAAGCGAAACAGTCGGACAAAGAGGTGGCGTAAGGCATGGCCATCACCCTGACTGAAACAGCTGCCAGGCGCGTGGAAAAATTCCTGGCCAACCGTGGCAAGGGCATCGGCCTGCGCCTGGGCGTCAAGACCACAGGTTGCTCCGGCATGGCGTATACGCTTGAGTTCGTCGATGAAACCAAACCCGAGGATATCGTTTTCGAAAGCCGCGGCATCAATGTCATCATCGACCCCAAGAGTCTGGTCTATATCGACGGCACGGAGCTGGATTTTGCCAAGGAAGGCCTGAACGAGGGTTTCAAGTTCAACAACCCGAACGTCAAGGACGAATGCGGCTGTGGCGAGAGCTTTACTGTATAAAGCCGATCCATCGCACAGGTTTTCCATCACTCATCCTGCTTTCGCCGCCACACAAAGCGTGTGGCTTTTGCTTTAATGCCTTGTATGCACAACGCGCCCAACAGGCTGTATCAACAATGACCCAGATATGACCCATAAATGACTCAGAGCATCACTCAAAATCATTTCGAATTGTTTGACCTGCCGGTGCAATTCAGCATCGATCTCGACCAGCTCAACCAGCAGTTTCGCAAGGTGCAAAGCGAGGTTCATCCTGACCGTTTCGCTGCGGCTTCCGGCGCAGAGCGGCTGAAGTCGATGCAACTCGCCACGCAGGCCAATGAGGCCTACCAGACGCTGAAAAAACCGACCTCGCGCGCACGCTATCTTTTGCAACTGCATGGCATCGATACGCAGGAAGACAGCAATACTGCCATGCCCGGCGACTTCCTGATGCTGCAGATGGAATGGCGTGAAGCCATGGAGGAAGCATCGGATGCCCATGACATCGATGCACTGGAACGGCTGTTGACAGAGATGCGCAAAGCTGCCAGACAATTCCAGCAGGATCTGCAGCAGCAACTGGATGAAAATCGGGCATTTGAACAGGCTTCCGGCACCGTCAGAAAACTCAGTTTTATCGACAAGGTACAGGCAGACATCGAACAGACCATCTCCAAACTGGAAGATGCCTGAAAAACCGCCGACAGGATGTAGAATTTAACCCATGGCCCTATTACAAATCGCCGAACCCGGCATGAGCGCAGCACCACACCAGCACAAACTGGCAGTGGGCATCGACCTTGGCACCACCAACTCGCTGGTTGCCACCGTACGCAGTGGCATGAGCACAGTGCTGCACGACGAGGAAGGACATGCACTTTTGCCGTCGGTCGTGCACTACCTGCCGGATGGCAGCGTCGAAGTTGGCTACACCGCTCAGGCGCAGCAAAGCCAGGACCCGCACAACACCATCGTCTCAGTAAAACGCTTCATGGGTCGTGGACTGAAAGATGTCGGCGACACTGCGCAATTACCTTACCAGTTCGTAGACACCCCGGGCATGCTGCAGATCCAGACCCGCGCCGGCCAAAAAAGTCCGGTGGAAGTCTCTGCGGAAATCCTCAAGGTATTGAAACAGCGGGCAGAAAAGGCACTCGGCGGCGAATTGACCGGTGCAGTCATCACGGTGCCTGCCTATTTCGACGATGCCCAGCGTCAGGCCACCAAGGATGCTGCGAGATTGGCAGGCTTGACCGTGCTGCGCCTGCTGAACGAACCCACCGCGGCTGCCGTTGCCTATGGCCTGGATAACGCTTCGGAAGGCGTCTATGTCATCTACGACCTTGGCGGCGGCACGTTCGATGTCTCCATCCTGCGGCTCTCCAAGGGCGTGTTCGAGGTACTGGCAACCAATGGCGATTCGGCACTGGGTGGTGATGATTTCGATCGCCGCATCTTCTGCTGGATACTGGAGCAAGCCAAGTTGCCGCCCATCAATCCGGAAGACACCCGCCTGCTACTGACCAAATCGCGCGAAGCCAAGGAATGGCTGTCCGATCATACCGAAGCGCGCATCACCAGCATCCTGAAAAGCGGCGATCTGGTCGATCTGACGCTGACCAGCGCCAAACTGAAGGAACTGACACAACACCTGATCACCAAAACCCTCAACCCGACCCGCAAGGCACTGCGCGATGCGGGCCTTGCCGTGGAAGATGTCAAAGGCATCGTCATGGTTGGCGGTGCCACGCGCATGCCGCAGGTACGTCATGCCGTCGCCGAATTCTTCGAGCAGGACCCTCTGACCAATCTGGATCCGGACAAGGTCGTTGCCCTCGGTGCCGCGATTCAGGCCAATGTGCTGGCCGGCAACCGCAGCGAAAACGACCTGCTATTGCTGGACGTCATCCCGCTCTCGCTCGGATTGGAAACCATGGGCGGACTGACCGAGCGCGTCATCCCGCGCAACTCGACGCTGCCGATCGCACGCGCGCAGGATTTCACCACCTTCAAGGATGGCCAGACCGCCATGAGTATCCATGTCGTCCAGGGCGAGCGCGAACTGGTGTCCGACTGCCGCTCGCTGGCTCGCTTTGAATTACGCGGCATACCGTCCATGGCGGCGGGTGCTGCACGCATACGC
Source organism: Betaproteobacteria bacterium HGW-Betaproteobacteria-2 (assembly GCA_002842255.1). Classification (GTDB taxonomy): domain Bacteria; phylum Pseudomonadota; class Gammaproteobacteria; order Burkholderiales; family Methylophilaceae; genus UBA6140. The sequence goes on from PHCM01000052.1 coordinate 3,886, forward strand.
GTGACTTTTCAGGTGGATGCGGATGGTCTGCTGTCCGTGACGGCCAGGGAACAGACCAGCGGCGTGGAATCCCATATCACGGTCAAACCGTCGTATGGCCTCAGCGAGGACGAGATCGCCGACATGCTGCAATCCTCCTTCAATGCGGCCGACTCTGACAAGCAGGCACGGGCACTGCAGGAAGCCCGCGTGGATGCCGAGCGTCTGCTGGAAGCGATTGCCGCCGCTCTGAGTCAGGATGGGGACTTGCTTGCGGAAGCCGAGAGAAAACAGATAGAAACCAGCATGGAACAACTCCGCAATCTGATGAATAGCGGGAACAGCCACGAGATTCACGATGCGGTCGAAGCGCTCAACCACGCCACCGAGGAATTCGCCGCAAGACGCATGGATACCTCGGTACGCAAGGCACTGGCTGGTCAGAAACTGAACACACTGGAACTGTAGGAATCAGGAATGCCACAAATCATCGTACTGCCACACGTAGAACTATGTCCGGAAGGTGCAGCCTTCGAGGCGGAAAAAGGCGTTTCCATCTGCGACAATCTGCTGAATCATGACATCGAAATCGATCATGCCTGCGACAAGGTTTGCGCCTGCACGACCTGCCACGTCATCGTGCGCGAGGGTTACAACTCGCTGAATCCGGCAGCCGAGAATGAAGAAGACCTGCTGGACAAAGCCTGGGGCCTGGAACCCAACTCACGCCTGTCCTGCCAAGCAATCGTCGACGACCAGGACCTGGTCGTCGAAATCCCCCGATACTCCATCAACATGGCCAAGGAAGGCCATCGCTGAGTCTAGGACTTTGAGCCTGCCTTGCTGCTCGTAGCGCCAGGTTTTGCAGCCTTGCTGGTAGTTACTGGCTTGCTGGTAGCTTTTGTTCCAACTGTGCCAGTTGGGCTTTTCACAGCCGTCACCTTGGTTGCGGATTTGCCGGCAGATGCTCCTGGCTTCGCCTGAGAGGCAGGTTCGGCAGACTTGGTCGCCGACTTCGGCGCATTCCCGGATTTTTTCTCGCCATCCTGCTTTCTGATTTTCGCCCAGTTCTTGCGCCACTCCAGCAACTGCTCCTCTTCAATCTCCAGCTGAATCGCAATCGCCTCTTCCACGCTCAGTTTTTCCTTGAACAGTCGCTTGGGCAGTTTTCCGCTCATGCGTGACATCACCTTCTGCTGTTCTTCTTCACTCAACAGAAGGGCTTTTTTCATGTATTCCGGCTTACCGATCTTCATATGACACTTTCATTATTGAAATTGAACGCGCATCAATATTAAGGGTAATTTTTCCAATCAAATTTGAATTTTTTGTGACAATCCAGAAGCACTGGCAAATCGACATAGCCTCATGACAAAACAAAAAGCCCGCTTACGCGGGCTTTTTGCTGCTGCTTACAACAGGGGGAGTTGTTACAACTGCTTAGAACGCGAACTGGGTACGGAACAGGATGGCTTTTTCGTCGTCGACTTCCTTGCCGTTCACCATCAAGCCGGCAAAGCCGTCACCCGCATTTTCAAAGTCAGTCTTGACGTAATCCAGCATGAAACGTACATGCGGATTCGGCACGAACTTCAAACCTGCCGTCCAGGCATCCGCTTCCAGGTAACCGTGGTTTACAGCCAATGTCTTGCTGAAATCGCTGGCGTCGAACTTGCTGTAGCGGATACCGGCTTCCCAGGCACCGCCCGTGAAGTTCTTCGGATCGAAATTGCTCTTTGGTTTCAGGCCTGAGAATGCTCCGCCCTTGTAGCGATCAACCTGACTCTCGCCAGTGATTGTCCACAGTGCCTGCACATAATAGGCTTTGACATCCTCATCGACAACGCTATCATCAAAGCTGTTCTTGACCCATTGGCTTTGCAGCTTGAAAGGACCATAAGCCACTGCGGCTTCCAGACCAAGACGGCTGCGGTCGATGTCATTATCACCTGTAGAAACAATACTTTGCAGGTAGTTGACGCTACTACGGGTTTCCGTGCTTCTACTGATACCAAAACCACGTGTGCTCTGCGAGATATCGCCCTTGGAGAATGCCAGACCGGCATGTGCCAGCCAATCCTTGCTACCTGCCAGTTCGGCAAAGTTTGCTGTCACGCGACCAACGATATCCTTGTCATCGACGTTGGCATCTTCCTCAACCTTGTTTTGACCTTCACCGGAGGTGAAACCAAGGGCATAGGTGATACCCGGTACCGGAGCACCATGCACCATGGCGCCAATTTCCTTGCCAGGGACCAGTTTGTCCACGAAACTACGTTCGACAAAATCGATGTTATTGGAACTGGTCAACTGCTCCATGCTGAATGGCTGCTTGTACTGACCGACTCGGAACTGCACAGGCTTCCACCAGGCCACGTTCAGATACGCAACGTCCAGAACCGGGGCATCCCCTGTACCATTGAACACGACTTCGCCGGAGTAATAATCCAGGAACCTGGCTTTGACACCGATACGGGCACGACGAACATCAAATGTATCCGCACCGGCTTTCTGACCAATAGCACCATCACTTTCGCTGTAGTCATACCAGCGCGAATCGAAGTGCACGCGGCCATTGATCTGCATGCTGTTCTTGCCATCTTCAGTGCCAATAACGATACCGTCCTTGTAGACCGCAGTTACTGCACCCGCACGCTTCTTGGCAGCGGCTTCCTTTTCACCGGCGCGGCCCTTGAGCAACAGAGAACCTTCTTCTTCGGTCAGCACGCCTTTTGCAATCAATGCATTGACAATATCGTCAGTCGAATCGGCCATGGCATTTGCGCCGAAGCCCATCAGCAGTGCACCGGATACGGCAGCAATCACGCCACGTAGTTTTGCTTGTTTCATTCGTCATACTCCTGGTTAAAAAATCGTTGGGTTGAAATTCAACACGGGAGCGATTCTGCGAAACTTGTGTGACAGATTGATGACGCAAAATGAAAAAGCGCATGGATTGTTGTAAGAAAACAACAATCCATGCGCTGATCAAATAAAAATTAATATTATCTAGATAATTGATTTAACTATAAAAAATTATCCATTTCAGATTCCAGCCAATATAGGCTGGCTGGATTTACTGGATTCCAATGAAATTTCTCCGCGATGCAACCTTGTTATTTTGAACCCTGAGATAAACGGGAAACGCCCGGTTTGTCCATGCTATCCTTGGCATTGATGGAGCCGATGTCGCCGGAAAGCTCGCCACCTTCTTCGATATAGATCTTGCCATAGCGGATCTTGCCGCTGACGCGACCGGTTGAGTGAATAATGAGCTGGCTACGTGCAGTCAATTCACCATCAAAACTGCCGTAGATCTCGGCGACATCAATGCCGACCTTGCCGGAGAACGAGCCATTCGACGTGATCTGGATCACGCGGCTGTCCATGGTGGCCTCGACCCTGCCCTCCACGACCAGCGTGTCACAATCCTGGATCTCTGCACCCTTCAGTTTGACATCAGGGCCAACGATCAGGCGACTTCCGCCTTGATCCGCTTTTACATTCTCCGCTGTCGAAGTAGCCGGTTTGGTTTCGCTAGCAGAAGCTGCGCTTGATGGGGAAGTTGCCGACTCCATTGCAGCCAGTTGTCCGGGAGACAGCGAAGAAGGTTTACCTTGCGCATTCCTGGCCTGGGAATTCAATTTGTCCTGTGCGTTCATCTGACTTAATGAACTGAGCACGGGTGGACGTGGTTCTTCGGTTTGATTGCGTCGACTGAAAAGACCTTGCTTGTTTAACATACTGACCTCTCTGAATAATGGAATATCGGCGGCGAATGCGCTCCTTAAACCTAATAGCAACGCTTGTGCCGTTATAAAATAATTCATCTCATTCAAATAGATAGATAATTTTCTCTAGAAAACAAAGGACTAAAAACAGAAAAACCGTCGTTATGAGGCGACGGTTTTTCTGACATTACGGCTAACTTGCTGATTGCAGGCGCCTTTCTGCGTCGTTAAATACAGACGTCTATGATTGATGCTCCGGTCGCATATGCGGGAACAAAATCACATCGCGAATGCTTGGACTATCCGTCAGCAGCATGACCAGACGGTCGATGCCGATACCGCAACCACCGGTTGGTGGCATGCCGTATTCGAGCGCACGGATAAAATCGGCATCGTAATACATGGCCTCATTGTCCCCTGCCTCTTTAGCGGCCACCTGCGCATGGAAGCGCGCGGCCTGGTCCTCGGCGTCATTCAACTCGGAAAAGCCATTGGCAATCTCGCGGCCGGTGACAAACAGCTCGAAGCGTTCGGTGATTTCCGGATTCTTGTCCGATGCACGCGCCAGCGGCGAAACTTCAACCGGATAATCGATGATATAGGTCGGGTTCCACAATTGTGCTTCGGCCGTCTCCTCAAACAAGGCCAGTTGCAGCGCGCCAAGACCGGCATGATCGAATGGCTTGACGCCAAACTTCAGGAGTTCCGCACGCAGGAACGCATCATCATGCAACTGTTCCAGCGTGTATTGCGGCGCATATTTCTGGATAGCACCGACAATCGTCAACCGTTCAAACGGTTTGCTCAGGTCCAGTTCACGGCCCTGATACTGCACGACGGCGGAACCGCAAGCGGCAATCGCTGCAGCACGAATGCAGCGTTCAGTGAAATCCATCAGCCACAGATAATCGGTATAGGCGGCATAGAA
>PHCM01000053.1 GCA_002842255.1 Betaproteobacteria bacterium HGW-Betaproteobacteria-2
CGGCGAATTCGAATGGTCGCTGGACCTCGAAGACGTCCACCTCAATATCGAGATGCGCCTGACCAGCAAGATCGGCGACGCAGGTAAGCGCTTGCACACTGGCCGTTCGCGCAACGACCAGGTGGCCACCGACATCCGCCTCTGGCTGCGTGCCACAGTCGATAGCGTCATCGGGAAAATCCGCGCGCTGCAGACCTCCATCGTCGATCTGGCGGAAGAGCATTACAACACCGCCATGCCCGGCTTTACGCATCTGCAGGTTGCACAGCCGGTCACGTTCGGCCATCACCTGCTGGCCTATTTCGAAATGCTGCAACGCGATGCCGCTCGCTTTGCCGATGCCCGCAAACGCATCAACCGCCTGCCGCTGGGGGCCGCCGCACTGGCCGGCACCAGCTACCCGATCAACCGCGAAATGGTAGCGAAGGAACTGGGCTTTGACGGCGTCTGCGAAAACTCGCTGGATGCCGTTTCCGATCGCGATTTCGCCATCGAATTCACCGCCGCCGCCGCGCTGCTGATGACGCATCTGTCGCGCCTGTCGGAAGAACTCATCCTCTGGTCGAGCCCGCGTTTCGGCTTCATCGACATCGCCGACCGCTTCTGCACCGGCTCCTCCATCATGCCGCAGAAAAAGAACCCGGACGTGCCGGAACTGGTACGCGGCAAGACCGGCCGCGTCAACGGCCACCTGGTCGCACTGCTGACCCTGATGAAAAGCCAGCCGCTGGCCTACAACAAGGATAACCAGGAAGACAAGGAACCGCTGTTCGACACCGCCGACACCTTGCTGATGACGCTGGAGATCTACGCCGACATGCTGCGCGGCATCAAGGTCGACAAGGAAGCCATGCGCGTGGCCGCCACCGAAGGTTTCGCCACCGCTACCGACCTGGCCGATTATCTTGTCAACAAGGGCATGCCGTTCCGCGACGCGCATGAAGTCGTTGCCCGCGCTGTGCGCCAGGCCGCGCTGCAGGGCTGCGACCTGGCCGAACTGCGGCTGGAAGAACTGCAGGAATTCAGCCCGCATATCAGCGAAGATGTGTACGCCGTCCTCACACTGGAAGGCTCGCTGGCCAGCCGCAACCACATCGGCGGCACCGCACCGAACCAAGTCAAGGCCGCCATCCAGCGGGCCCGCCAACGGATAGAGGCCGACTAAGCCATGAGACAGTGCGTTGCACCAGCGCCTGTCTCAACTCGGTCTTCCTTTCTTCGCTCGCACTTCGCCTGCTTCAGCAGTCTTTTTCTGCTGCTTGCCACACTATACAGCCACAGCCCGCAAGCAGCAGAAACCCTCTCCCCTGAAGAAACCTCCGCACTGACCTGGCCGCTGTTGCCGGGTGAAAGCCTGAACCAGTTGGCCCGCCTGTTCTACCCGGATGACAGCGCCATGCAAGCCGTATTCATCCGCCAGACTCTGGCATTGAGCCGCGATCTTCACCCACAACTACAAGCCGACCAGCGCTTCGAGCAAATCACCAGCATCGTCATTCCGGATCTGAAAACGCTTTCACGGCATGCCAGCCCGCCGGTTAAAAAACCTGGCACCCTGCAAATGGCAAGGCAAATGGGCGAAAAAAGCATGGCTATCGTCACTGAAGCCATGTGGCAACAATACAAGGCGCTTGAAAGGGATAATGAACAGCTAAAGTCAGCACTCGACGCCTTGCACAGCCGCCTCGACAGTTTGCAACGGACGGTGCAAGAACTTACAGAAGCAGCACGCAATGCAATGCAAACAGAGGCAGCTGACAAACCCGCCATTAATAAACCCACCGGCGCCAAACCGGCAAACAGCAACGCCACCACGCCGCAAACACCGGTTGCGGCAACCAATATCCCTGATTCTCAGGTAGCCACCGGCAGCAAAGTCTTGGCAATCATCCTTGCATCATGGCGCTATATTGCTGTGCTCACCGGCCTGCTACTGCTCGGGCTATTGTTGTTCTGGCTATTGCGGCGCAAACGCGAACAAATTGCCATGAACAACCAACAATTCACACAGTGGCTCAATACCGTACAACCCAATATTGCACCTGAACAATCGCCGCTAAAACCCTCCAGCTTATCGAATGAAGCAGAAATCGAGACTGAAGACATGCTGCAGCAGGCGCGCATCCTGGTCGGCAGCGGCAAACCGAAATCCGCCATTCAACTGCTGGACCGCGCCGTCAACTCGGAAACTCCGCAACCGCTGGAAACCTGGCTCTACCTGCTGGATCTATGTCGCGAAGCCGCGCTCAAGACAGAATTTGAAAACCATGCGCAAAATCTGCATCAGCATTTCAACGTCATGACCCCGCAATGGGAAAAAGTGGAAATCCCGTTGGTCGTCGCCAGCAGCCTGGAAGAATTCCCCCATATCAGCGGACAACTGGTGAAACACTGGCAGGATGACAGCGCAGATGCCTATCTGCAGAGCCTGCTCACGGATAACCGCGGCGGCGAGCGCGCCGGATTCGGGCCGGAAGTGATGCAAGAGATATTGCTGTTGCAGGGCTTGCTGAAAAACCGGGAATAATCACACCCGGCTTTAAAACCTCTCTGAATTATATATTCAACCCTTGGGCAGAATTTCCAGCACCCGCTCCGGCGGCCGGCACAAGCGCGTACCCAAAGGCGTCACAACGAGAGGCCGGTTCATCAGAATGGGATGCTGCAACATGAAATCCACCAGCTCATCGTCCGTCCACTTTGCATCATCCAGCCCCAACTCGGCATAAACCGCCTCCTTCGCCCGCAACAACTCACGCGGGGTGATGCCAGCTGCCGCAATCATGGCCTTCAGAGTTTCCTTGCTGGGCGGCGTTTTCAGGTATTCGATGACTTCAGGCTCCAGCCCATGCTCGCGAATCAAGGCCAGGGCGCCACGCGAGTTACTGCATTTGGAATTGTGATAGATGGTGATACCTGACATTTTTCTTCCAATCCTGACCTTATCGAATATTCTCAAACCAAAAGCAAGAAAGCCCTTGCGGGCCTTCTTGTTGACGGTTTTTCCAGCGTTTTAGAAAAACTAGATATCCAGGTTGTTCACACCCAGCGCATTGCTTTCGATGAATGCGCGGCGCGGTTCGACCTGGTCGCCCATCAGTGTAGTGAAGATCTCGTCAGCAGCTATGGCGTCGTCGATCTGCACCTTGAGCAGGCGGCGGACTTGCGGGTCCATGGTGGTTTCCCACAGCTGTTCCGGGTTCATCTCGCCCAGACCTTTGTAACGCTGGATACCGAGGCCGTGCTTGGCTTCTTCCAGCAGCCAGTCCAGTGCTTCCTTGAACCTGCTGATACGCTGTTCCTTCTCGCCGCGGCGGATGGTGGCACCGGCGCCAAGCAGGCCTTCAAGCATGGTGGCGACTTTACGGATCTGCCGGTAATCGCCGCTGCCCATGAACTCATTGTCGATGATGCAGCATTGCAGGTTGCCGTGGACGTATTTGTTGATTTCCAGGCGATGGCTTTCGGTTTCCACGTCGTAACCGACAATGACTTCCGAACCGATGGCACCGAGGATGGGGCGCAGCTTGGCAGCGGCATCTTCGGTTGCTTCCTTGTTGGCCAGGCTGATTTCACCGAGATCCTGCAGTGCGCGCAGCACGCTTTCGTCGTACAGCATGGAAATGCGGCGGATGACAGCTTCGGTCAATACCATTTGCTTGGCAATTTCAGCCAACGGTTCACCGATGATGGTTTCGCCGCTTTCCCTGGTTAGCAGTTCCGCGCCCTTGAGGGCGGATTGCAGCAGGTATTCGTCGAGTTCGTGCTGGTCTTTCAGGTAACGTTCTTCCCTACCCTGTTTGACCTTGAACAGCGGTGGCTGGGCGATGTAGATGTGTCCACGTTCGACCAATTCGGTCATCTGGCGGTAGAAGAAAGTCAGCAACAGGGTACGGATGTGGGCACCATCGACGTCCGCATCGGTCATGATGATGATGCGGTGATAACGCAGTTTTTCTGCATTGAAGTCATCCTTGCCGATACCGGTACCAAGCGCGGTGATCAATGTGGCGATTTCCTGTGAGCTCAACAGTTTGTCGAAACGGGCTTTTTCCACATTCAGAATCTTACCCTTGAGCGGCAGAATCGCCTGGTTCTTGCGATCACGGCCCTGCTTGGCGGAACCGCCGGCAGAATCACCCTCGACCAGGTAAATTTCACACAGTGCCGGATCCTTTTCCTGGCAATCGGCTAGCTTGCCAGGCAGGCCCATGGTATCCATAGCACCCTTGCGGCGAGTCATTTCGCGCGCCTTTCTGGCAGCATCGCGCGCACGGGCGGCATCGACGATCTTGTTGCAGATGACTTTGGCATCGACCGGATTTTCCAGCAGAAATTCAGCCAGTTTGGCAGAGACAACTTCCTGCACCACCGGCTGCACTTCGGATGAAACCAGTTTGTCCTTGGTTTGTGAGGAGAACTTGGGGTCAGGCACCTTGACCGACAGCACACAGGTTAGACCTTCGCGCATATCGTCGCCGGTGGTTTCGATCTTGGCTTTTTTCGCTAATTCATTTTCTTCAATGAAGTTGTTCAGCGTACGCGTCATGGCGGTACGCAGACCCGTCATATGGGTGCCGCCATCGCGCTGGGGAATATTGTTGGTAAAACATTGCACGGTTTCAGCGTAGGAATCGTTCCATTGCATGGCAACTTCGATGGTCATGCCATCCTTTTCACCTTTGGCATAGAACGGCTTGGGATGCAGCACGGATTTGCTGCGGTTCATGTATTCGACAAAACCCTGCACGCCGCCGGAATAAGCGAAGTTCTCTGACTTGCCATTTCTCTGGTCAATCAGTTCGATCTTGACGCCGTTATTGAGGAACGACAGTTCGCGGATACGTTTGGCCAGGATTTCAAAGTGAAACTCGACATTGGTAAAGGTTTCAGTTGCTGCCAGAAAGTGGATCTCCGTGCCACGGCGCTCTGTCTTGCCGGTAACAGCCAACGGCGCTACCGGTACACCACGCTTGAATTCCATCTGATAGGCTTCGCCATTGCGATAGATCTTCAGACGCAACCAGTCGGATAGTGCATTAACCACGGAAACACCAACACCATGCAAACCACCGGACACCTTGTAGGAGTTCTGATCGAACTTGCCGCCGGCATGCAATTCGGTCATGACGATTTCTGCAGCTGAACGTTTGATGTCGTTCTTGTCATCCTGCTTAATGTCGACCGGAATACCGCGGCCGTTATCAGAAACGCTGATGGAGTTATCCGGATGGATGATGACTTTGATGTCATCACAATGACCGGCCAGGGCTTCATCAATCGCGTTATCCAGCACCTCGAAAACCATATGGTGCAAACCGCTACCATCCGAGGTGTCGCCGATATACATGCCGGGACGCTTGCGAACCGCGTCCAGACCTTCAAGAATCTTAATACTGGATGAATCGTAATCTGTCATGGTGTTTATCTTTTGCTGTGTTTCACGTGAAACATGGAAAGAAATTGCGTGTTTAACTAAAGATTAAATACGCATCGGCATTACTACGTATTTGTAGTTTTCATCTTCAGGTACGGTAACCAGGCAACTGCTGTTGGCATCCGCAAAGGAAAAGACGATCTGATCGCTGCTGACGTTGTTCAACACATCAATCATATAGGTCACATTGAAACCGATATCCAGCGCATCACCGGCGTAATTGATTTCCAGTTCCTCTTCCGCTTCTTCCTGCTCGCTGTTGGTACTGATCAAACGTAAGCTGTTGTTGCTTAATACCAGACGTATACCGCGGTATTTTTCATTGGAAAGAATGGAAGCACGCTGCATGGAGAGTAACACGGTCATCCGGTCGATCGTGAATGTATTTTTATGGCCGACCGGAATCACGCGGTTGTAATCCGGAAACTTGCCATCAATGACCTTGGTGATCAGGCGGATATCGCCAAACGAGAAATTCACCTGTCCAGGGACGATTTCTACCGTGACTTCTTCATCACTGTCATCCAGCAGCTTGATCAACTCGATGACGGTTTTACGCGGCAGAATCAATTCCTGTTTTTCGTAATTCTGGCTTAATTCCGCAGATGTAAAGCTCAAACGGTGGCCATCGGTACCGACGACATTAAGACGATTGGCATTGATTTCAAACAACAAACCGTTCAGGTAGTAACGGATGTCCTGTTGCGCCATGGCGAACTCGACTTGTTTCAGCAAGCGTTTCAATACACCCTGACTGATGGTGATCTGGCTTGGTTCTGCGCCGGCGGCCTTGGTCATGATCGGATAATCACTGGCTGGCAGTGTTTGCAGGTTGAAACGGCTTTTGCCTGCCTTGACCTGAATACGGCTATCCGTCGTAGCCATATTGATTTCTGCGTTTTCCGGCAAGGCGCGACAAATATCCAGCAGTTTCTTGGCGGAAATAGTAGTGGAAAGTTCACCACCGGCAGCGTTATTGATCGACAGGGAAATTTGCATTTCCAGATCGGTGGCTGTCAGTACGATCCTGTCCTGTTTCGCTTCCATTAAAAGATTGGAAAGAATAGGCAAGGTATGGCGTCTTTCAACAATACCGCTAACCGCAGAGAGTGGTTTTAACAGGGTATCTCTGTTTATTTTGATATTCATTGTTCTAAAACCTGTCTGTTTGAATGGCTACTTAATAAATAGAATAAGTAATATATAAAACTAATAACATATAGTAATGCACAGAAAACTTGTGGATAAATCCGATTTCTTCATGAAATCATCAAATTAAAATCAATTTATCCGTTGCAAAACACTTGATACTGTTGTGGATGAATTGTTGGTTATTTTAAGCCAAGTCGATAAATGCGCATAAACTGCATTTCTATACACAGGCTATCCACGTCTTTACTGTTGGTTTTATCCTCTTATCACTTGCACTAGAAATGCAATATCACGCGAAACATTGGAGTCGTTCTTGCGTAGCTGTTCGACTTCGTCACAGGCATGCATCACGGTTGTATGATGCCGGCTGCCAAAGGCTTCACCGATCTCCGGGAAACTGTGATTGGTTAGTTCGCGCGCCAGTGCCATGGCGATCTGTCGCGGCCGCGCAAAATTGCGTGAGCGCTTCTTGCTGTACATCTCGGCTACCTTGATCTTGTAGTAATCGGCAACCGTCTTCTGGATGTTTTCCATGGTAACCTGGCGGCCGCGTACGGCAATCAGGTCTTTCAGGGCTTCCTTGGCCAGATGCACATCGATCTCGTGCCCGGCACTATCTCGCCAGAAATACAGGTCAGCCGGCTGGCCGGCGTTAAAGCGCTGCTTGATTAGCTCTGAAACCACCCAGGTTTCAAACAAGGCCCCCCGGGCGGCGTGCGTAGCTATCGACAACTCGTCACGAATCCCCAACAGCCAGGCCATCAGGCCCACATCCAGGAAATACAGTTTGGGCGACTTCACCAGACGTTTGCCAAAATTCTGGAAATAGGGCGGCAGGCGGGTGACCAGATAACTGGCCTCGAGCACCGACAACCACTCGCGCGCAGTCACCGCCGAGATAGCCGTAATCTCCGGACGCGGCCGAACCTATGTCGCCGGTGGCAAGGGAGGCGAATATCTTTATGCGCGCCCCGGTATCGACGGCGTTCCCGCGCGAATAAAGAAGGTCGAAAGGAATCTTCATCTCCCACCCCGCCGCGGCCGAAGTTTTAGAGTTTTTCAGCGAACACTTTGAACTTACGTTCTCGGCGCTCCACGAAGAACTCAACCTGTAAAAATTGCCGTCGGAGCCGTCCCACGCGCCGTAGAAGAAATCGGGCGCAAAGTTTTCGAAGCTCACGCGGCGGTTCCACGTTTTTATTTCGCGCAAATCGGAATAACCCGCTCCGCGCCCGCTGTCGAGATATAACAGGATACCTTTGTCCGTCGCCATTCCCTCGACGCCCACGTAAAGCGCCTCGGCATCCCACGTGACGCGGAGATTTTTTATCTCGTTTTTGCCGGCGCCCGGGTCCCATACGGAGTCGGCGGAATCGGCGACTCTTGTTTCGTCGGACGCCCACTCGGATAAATCGCCGTCGACGGTAATGGTGTGACGCGGCGCGGAGAAAAGCAGGGCATGGGGTTTAGGGGTTAGGGTATAGAAAAAAATTAAAACAAAAATCCTAACCCCTAAACCCTGAACCCTAAACCCTGAACTATAACCTCTTGTCCTATACTTCCTGAAATCTGTGTAATCTGTGGCAAGATGAAGAATACAGCTGTTGCCAGACACCCTTCTGCGGTAATAATGGTTGTCCCATAAGGCTGGGTTGAGGCGATGAAGGTTACTGAGAATGTTCCAAGGTTTGAGGTAAAGGTAGTAGTAATTGTCTGATGCGTCCCAAAGTGTATGGTTACCTCCTTGTCTCTTGGCCAGCCTGAGCCAGACAT
>PHCM01000054.1 GCA_002842255.1 Betaproteobacteria bacterium HGW-Betaproteobacteria-2
AGACATTTTGTCGCAGAGCGAAACTAAAGCATTTGATATAGGTCAATCGTCATGCAGAATTCGCTCACCCTCTTGCTCGATATCTTCGAATTGATCGTTGTAAATCGCCCACCAGAGACCTGCGAGAATGGCGAGCACAAGAACCACGGACAATGGAATCAGCAAAAATAGAATATCCATGCCTATCTCCTTATTTTGGCGAGTCTTGCTGCATTCATGATGACCAGCAAGGAACTCAGGGCCATACCAAGCCCGGCTATCCAGGCATTGATCCAGCCGGTGACGGCCAATGGGATGCAGACTGCGTTATAGACTGCCGCCCATAAAAGATTCTGCCGCACAACAAACATCGTACGCCTTGCATGCAAAAGTAAAAGCGAAACTGTCTGCAACCGGGCACCAAGGATGACGAAATCGGACTGCGATTGCGCCAGCGGCGCTGCCTGCCCTAGCGCAATGGAAACCTGTGCACCTGCCAGCACCGGGCCATCATTCAGCCCGTCGCCGACCATGGCGACACGATGTCCGGCCTGCTGCAGATGCTGTATGTGCATCAATTTATCCTGCGGCGTACTATCTGCAGCAATCTGCTCTATACCCACTGACTTGGCTACGCGCTGCACCGCGGCGCGACGGTCACCGGAAAGTATCTCGACGGCCATGCCGGCATCACGTAACTGGGCAATACTGGCGGCCGCATCTTCACGAATATCCTCGTCCAGCTCGAAGCTTGCCAGCCATCCGCGGGAATCAGCCAGTTGCACCTGCATGTTGGCCTGATCCGGAAAATCGACTTCACAAAACCGGGCAGAACCCAGTCTGACCATCCCATGCAAAGTTTCCGCCATCAAACCCTGGCCTGAAATCTCCTGAACCTTATCCACTGTCTGACGGGCATGCGGGCAACTGTCTACCAATGCGCGCGATACCGGATGCAGGGAATGCTGCGCAATCGCCGCCGCCAGTTGCAGGGCCTCATCGGCAGACCAGCCATTCCGAACCTGGATGCTGCTGACTTTCATGCGGTCATTGGTCAGCGTGCCGGTCTTGTCGAACCCCACCGTATCGATGCCCGCCATCATCTCCAGCGCCTGCAAACGGCGTGTCAACACCCCGCGCTTGGCCAACGCGCCGGCAGAAGCCAGCATGGCAGCAGGCGTCGCAAGCGACAGGGCGCATGGACAGGTGACCACCAACACCGCGACCGCCGCCATCAAACCGCGCGCCGGATCCGTCGGCCACCAGTAGACGACAGCGCCCAGAGCCGCCAGCAGCACCAGCAGCAGGAATGGCCGGGCTATACGATCAGCAAGAATGGCGAGTCGCGGCTTGTCGGTCGCCGCCTTTTCCATCAGCGTCACAATTTGCGCATACCGCGTATCCTGTCCGACTTTACTGACCCGCATCAGGATGGCGGAAGACAGGTTATGACTGCCGGCGATCAATTCGGAATGCAGTGTCTTTTTCACCGGGCGCGACTCACCGGTAAGCAGTGCTTCGTCTGCCTGCGTCTCGCCTTCGATCAGTTCACCATCTGCCGGAAATGCCTCGCCCGGCAAAATACGCAACACGTCGCCCTGCCGGATGCGCCGGCTGGATATCCGCTCGAAGCTACCGTCCGACATCTGGCGCTCAACGCTTTCAGGCAGGCGTCGCATCAAGTCATCGAGTGCACCGGCCGTCTTGTTGCGCAAGCGCGTTTCCAGCCAGCGGCCGGTCAACAGGAAAAATACGAACATGGTGATAGAGTCGAAATAGACTTCTTCTGCCCACCAGCCCTGCGGCCAGAAAGTCGCAATCGAACTGACAATGAACATGATGATGATGCCGAGCGAAACCGGCAGATCCATGCTGATCTGCTGATGGCGGATATCGCGCCAGGCATTTTCAAAGAAAGGCCCGCAGGAGAACAGCATGACAGGCAACGTCAGCACCCAGGAGGCCCAGCGCAAAAGATGGAGGATGTCCGGCGTCATGTCGCCCGGCTCGGCAACATAGACCGGAGCCGCATACATCATGACCTGCATCATGCAGAAGCCGGCGACCAGCCAGCGCCAGAGTGCCAGACGCTGCACCTTTTTCCGGCTGGCCAAGGCATCTGCATCCGATGCCGGCATGGCGCCGTAGCCGGCACGATTGACTGCCGTCACCCAATCCGAAGGCCTGGTTTGGCTTGCCGACCACTTGATTGCGGCACGGCCGGTGACGCCATTGACTTCTGCCTGCAAAACCCCGGGCACGGACTTCAGGGCGCGCTCGACAGTATTGGCGCAGGCGGCGCAATGCATACCCTCGATCACCAGATGCGAATCCCACAGTGATGAATCTGCAGTATCCTGACGGCTGAATGTCGGCCATTCGATAGGATCGTCGAGCACGGCATGGCTGGCGTTGTCAGTTGCCGCGTTTGCAGCAGATCGATAGGAGGAACTGGCGTTCTTGAATGTCATCTCTTGCATCCTGAAAGCCTAAGTTATCCGCAACAACCGATGCTTGATGTAAATCAACTGTCCACCAATTGATCATCCTCCGGCCGCAGCTTGCCTATACCCGGGTTGCTTATACTTGTATCTGCAGCTACATTTTGAACTACGCTGGATAATCGAAGACTACTACTTATAAGGAGTTGAATCACCATGTATCGCTATCTCGCCATCATGCTGCTACTCACCCTACCGGGGATCGCCATTGCCGACGACCATCAGGACGCGCAGATGTCGCGCGGCGAAATGCTTTACAGAAACCACTGCATCGAATGCCACAACCAGCAGATACACTGGCGAGACGGCAGAATCGCGGCAGACCTGAATGGCCTGAAAAAAGAGGTCGAGCGCTGGCAGGATGCCATCGGTGTGAAATGGACAGAAGAAGAAGTAAACGAAGTCAGCCGCTACCTCAATTCAACTTATTATTTCTACTAGCCACACTTCATCACTGGAATGCAATGAATCGTAAAAAGTCAGCCGCCAAAAAGGAAACCATCGACTGGCATGCACTCAGTGCGGAAGAAACACTGCAAAGGCAGAATAGCCGGATTGAAGGTCTGTCACATGAAGAATCAAGGACCCGTCTGGACCTGCATGGCGAGAACAGCCTGCCTGATTCCAAACGCCGCCCGTCCTGGCTCAGCTTCCTTCTGCAATTCCATAATCCGCTGATTTATGTGCTGCTCGCTGCCGGCATCACCACACTATTGATTGAGAACTATATTGATGCCGGTGTCATTTTCGGCGTGGTACTGATCAACGCACTAATCGGCTTCATCCAGGAAGGCAAGGCGGAGAAGGCACTGGAAGCGGTTCGTTCGATGCTGGCCAGCCGTGCAATGGTAATGCGCGGCGGTGAACGGCACAATATCGACGCGCAACACCTGGTACCCGGCGATGTCGTGCTGCTGGAATCCGGCGACAAGATCCCCGCCGACCTGCGACTTATCCGCGTCAAGAACCTGCACGTTACCGAAGCCGTACTCACCGGAGAATCGGTTCCGGTCAAAAAACATACCGAAATGGTAGCGCCGAGCGCCTCCATCGGTGATCGCGGTTCCATGGCCTACTCCGGCACCCAGGTCGCTTTCGGGCAAGCGCATGGCATCGTAGTCGCTACTGGCACGCAGACCGAGATCGGTCGCATCGGCAGCATGGTCGGCGATATACAAACCCTCTCCACCCCGCTCACGCGGCGCCTGGATCAGTTCGCACGCAGGATCACGGTCTTCATCCTTGCCGTCAGCCTCATCACTTTCATCTATGGCCACTATTTCACCGACATGAGTGGTGTCGACATTTTCATTGCGGTCATCGGTCTCGCTGTTGCCGCCATCCCTGAAGGCCTGCCAGCTATCGTCACCATCGTGCTCGCAATCGGCACCCGTATCATGGCCAGGAACCGGGCAATCATCAGACGCCTGCCCGCAGTTGAGACGCTGGGGTCGGTAACGGTCATCTGTAGCGACAAAACCGGCACGCTGACCCGCAACGAAATGACCACGGTACGACTCATGCTGCCAACTGACACGATCAGCGTCAGCGGCACCGGCTACGCACCTGACGGCGGCTTTCACCTGAACGAAACCGCTATCAATCCTGAAACACATGAGCCCTTGCTGGCCCTCGCCCGTTGTGCACTGTTGTGCAATGACGCCCACCTGAAACATGACGAAGCTGGTGAATGGAATCTGGTCGGAGATCCGACAGAAGGCGCGCTGCTGACGTTCGCCATCAAGGCCGGACTAGACCCTGTTGACACCGGCAAACAGTTCCCGCGTCAGGACGACATCCCTTTTGAATCCGAGCATCGCTACATGGCAACACTGCATCATAACCATGAAAAGGGTGTGTTTCTGCTGCTTAAGGGTGCGCCAGAGCGGGTGCTCGAACTCTGTAGCAGTGAAGCCGGAGGCAAACCATTCAACAACAAGGACTGGCAGGCACGCATCGAAGAAGCCGCCGAAGCCGGTGAACGGGTCCTCGCCTTGGCTACCCGCAAGATGCCGGCCGATACCACCGCGATCAGCACCAACGACATTACAGCTGATTTCGAGTTGCTGGGCATGGTCGGCCTCATAGACCCGCCGCGTGAAGAGGCTATCGCGGCTGTCGCCGAATGCCAGCAGGCGGGAATACGCGTCAAGATGATCACCGGCGACCATGCCATTACTGCCGCTGCCATCGGCCGCCAGTTGGGACTTCTTGCAGACAATCCGTTGACTGGGGAAGTGATCGAGACCCTGAGTGATGAGGAACTGAAAAAGCGCGCCATGAGCACGGACGTGATTGCCCGTGCCAGTCCGGAACACAAACTGCGTCTAGTGGCTGCATTGCAGTCCATGGGACACCTGGTAGCCATGACCGGCGACGGAGTCAACGACGCACCAGCACTGAAAGCTGCCGATATCGGTGTTGCCATGGGTCAGAAAGGAACCGATGCCGCACGGGAAGCCTCGGACCTGGTCCTGACCGACGACAACTTCGCCACGATTGCCAAGGCGGTGCGCGAAGGCCGCGTAGTCTTCGACAACATCAAGAAATCACTGATCTTCATCCTGCCCACCAACGGCGGACAGGCAGGGGTCATCATGATTGCGATCTTTGGAGGCTTGGCCCTGCCGGTGACTGCCGGTCAAATCCTCTGGGTCAATATGGTGACTGCCGTCACACTGGCGCTGGCGCTGGCTTTTGAACCAGCCGAAAAAGGTGTCATGCATCATGTGCCGCGCCCACCCGGCCAGCCACTGATAACCCGACCACTGGCCATGCGCGTGCTTTTTGTCAGCCTCCTGATGGTCGCTGTCACCTTCATCATGTTCGAATGGGAACAGGCACGTGGTAGCTCGATTGAAATGTCGCGGACAGCAGCGGTCAACATGCTGGTGGTCGGGGAAATGTTCTACCTGTTCCATGCGCGCCACTTCACTGCATCGGCGTTCAGTTTCGAAACCCTGACCGGCAACCGGATGGCTCTACTGGTTACCGGCATTCTCATCCTGCTGCAACTGGCTTTTACCTATGCCGCACCCATGCAGCATCTGTTCCGCAGCACGCCATTGGAATTGCTGTCGTGGCTCATGATTCTGGGATTGGGCGCTCTGTTGTTCCTTGCCATAGAAGCGGAAAAGGCTATCTGGCGAACGTACAAAATCGAGCGGATGTAAAAAGCCTGAGCAGCTGAAACTGAGTCTGCCGGATTGAACCAGCAGCAATAAAAGATGGCGGAGAGGGAGGGATTCGAACCCTCGATACGCTTGCACGTATGCCTGATTTCGAGTCAGGTACATTCAACCACTCTGCCACCTCTCCGCGTGACGCTATTTTAACATCGCTCAGGCCAATCTCGACCTTTTCCAGCTAGACAAATTTGCCAAAGTTGGTGAAACTGGCAGCATGCTTCGGTTAACCATCATTCTCGCAGTTGTTCTGCTAACCGCTTGCCAAGAGCCTGTCAAGCCATTGCCAGATCCTAGGGAAAGCAAGGAAATCGTAGTCGTTACACACAACGGGCCGAACACCTACTACATTGATGGCAATGATCAAATTGCCGGTCTCGAGTACGATCTGGCCTCCAAGTTTGCCGAGAGCCTGGGGCCGGAATACAGCGTCAGATTCGTCCTGGTCGACAACATCACCGAGGTCATTCCCACCCTGCTCAAGGGCGAGGCGCATTTCGCCGCAGCCGACCTTAGCATCACTCATCTACGCCAGCATCTGGTACAGTTTTCCGTACCGTATCAAAACGTACAACAGCACATCGTCTATAACACCGAGATCAACAAGGTGCCGAAAAAAATCGAAGACCTGATCGGCAAGAACATCGCAGTGCCGGCAGGCACCAGTTATGCCGAACGTCTGGCAGAGAAAACACAGAATTACCCCAAACTGGAATGGCAGGCACTGGAAAAAGTCAGCGCCGACGAGCTGATGGAACAGGTCGCCGAAGGCCTGCTGGATTACACCGTGTCCGACGGCCATCTGGTTGCCATGCTGCGCAATTTCTACCCCAATCTCGGCATCGGCCTCGCGCTCGGCAAGGAAGAACAGATCGCCTGGGCTTTTCCCAAGACCGGCAATCGCTGGCTCTATGAACAAGCCAACATCTATTTTGCCCGTATTCAGCAGGATGGCACGCTGCGCAATCTGATCGACCGCTATTACGGTCATTCGCAACGGCTGGACACACCGGATGTGACCACATTTCTCAAGCGTACTCGCACGCTGTTGCCGCTGTATATCGATCTGTTCAAGGAAGCCCAGGAGATAACGGGACTCGACTGGCGCCTGCTGGCTGCCGTCAGCTATCGCGAATCGCACTGGGACAGACTCAACACCTCGCCAACCAATGTCCGCGGCCTGATGATGCTGACCGAAGCCACTGCCGACATGCTGGGCGTCACCGACAGGCTGGATGCCAGACAGGCCATCATGGGCGGCGCACGCTATATCATCATGCTCAGGGACACCGTCCCCAAACGGGTGCCGGAGCCTGACCGCACATGGATGGCGCTGGCTGCCTACAATATCGGCTATGCTCATCTGGAAGATGCGCGAGTACTGGCGCAGCGCATGAAACTGAATCCGGACAGCTGGGCCGATGTCAAAAAGACCTTGCCCTTGCTGAACAAGGTCGAGTACTACTCTACCGTCAAATACGGTTTTGCCCGTGGTGGCGCGCCGGTGATTTTCGTCGAGTCGATCCGCACCTACCACAAGATACTGGAGAAATACGAACCACCACACAGTCCTCTGTTACCCAGTTTCGATCTGGCCCGAATTTTTACTCAATCCACGCTGGTGCAATAACTGTATCCTGCACTAGCCGCTTTATAATTCTCAGCGACACGCTTAAAGAACGGATTTAAATGGAACACAACATCTCGTTGATCACGACGATAGCCGCCGGCCTCGGCCTGGCGCTGATTTTCGGCTTTATCGCAGAAAAAATTCGTCTGCCGGCACTGGTCGGTTACCTGCTCGCCGGCATCATGCTGAGCCCTGCGACCCCAGGTTTTGTCGCCGACGTCGGCATTGCCAGCCAACTCGCCGAAATCGGCGTCATGTTGCTGATGTTCGGCGTCGGCCTGCATTTCTCCATCGACGACCTGCTTTCGGTCAAGCGCATCGCCCTGCCCGGCGCCATCGTCCAGATGACACTGGCAACGGTGCTCGGTATGGGTATCGCCCACTGGTGGGGCTGGAGTCTGGGAGAAGGCCTGATCTTCGGCCTCGCGCTTTCCTGCGCCAGCACGGTGGTATTGCTGAAGGCGCTGGAATCGCGCGGCATACTGGAGAGCATGAACGGCAAGATCGCCGTAGGCTGGCTGGTGGTGGAAGACCTCGTCACTGTGCTGGTACTGGTGCTGATGCCACCGCTGGCCGGCATGCTGGGCGGCGAACAGCAGTCCAACGGCACGCCCTTGTGGCAGACCATCGGTTTCACGCTGCTGCAGGTCACCGCCTTCATCGCCCTGATGCTGGTCGCCGGTCGCCGTATCATGCCGTGGCTGCTATGGCATATCGCCAAGACCGGCTCACGCGAACTGTTCACCTTGTCCGTCATCGTTGCCGCCATCGGTATCGCCTATGGTGCTACCGCCCTGTTCAACGTCTCATTCGCCTTGGGAGCCTTCTTCGCCGGCATGGTCATGCGCGAGTCCGAATTCAGCCACCGTGCGGCAGAAGAATCCCTGCCGTTCCGTGACGCCTTCGCCGTGCTATTCTTTGTCTCCGTCGGCATGCTGTTCGAACCGTCGGTGCTAATGGAAGAACCGCTGCATGTGCTGGCAGTGGTCGGCATCATTATCATCGGCAAATCCATCGCGGCAATGGCTTT
>PHCM01000055.1 GCA_002842255.1 Betaproteobacteria bacterium HGW-Betaproteobacteria-2
GGACCGCGAAGGGGAGGCGATTTCCTGGCATATCGCCGAGATACTGAAGAACAAAAAACTGGTCAAGGACAAGATACTCAAGCGCGTGGTGTTTCACGAAATTACCAAGAGCGCTGTAGAAGAAGCCATCGCGTCACCTCGTGATATCTCCATGCCGCTGGTCAACGCCCAGCAAGCACGCCGCGCGCTGGATTATCTGGTGGGCTTCAACCTGTCGCCATTGCTCTGGAAAAAGATACGTCGCGGCCTCTCCGCCGGACGCGTACAAAGCCCGGCCTTGCGCCTGATCGTCGAACGCGAGCTGGAGATTGAGGCTTTCAAAAGTCAGGAATACTGGACCATCCATCTTGAATCACGCAAGCACCAGCAGGCTTTCGGCGCAAAGTTGGTGTTGCTGGATGGTCAAAAAGTTGAGCAATTCAGCATCACCAATCATGACCAGCAGCAGGAAGTCGTCGGCAAGCTGCTGATCGCGAGTGCGGGTAAAACCACTGTTTCCCGCGTTGAAAAGAAACAGAAAAGCCGCAGTCCGGCAGCACCTTTCACCACTTCGACCCTGCAACAGGAAGCCGTGCGCAAGCTCGGCTTTACCACCAGCCGCGCCATGCGCATCGCACAACAACTGTATGAAGGCATTGATGTTGGCGGCGGCACCGTGGGTCTGATTACCTACATGCGTACCGACTCGTTCAGCCTGGCGACAGAAGCGGTGATGCAAATTCGTGACTACATCAAGAAAACCTTTGATGCCGACTATCTGCCGAAATCGCCCATCATGTACAAGACCAAGGCGAAAAATGCACAGGAAGCACACGAGGCGATACGCCCGACCGATATTACCCGCACACCTGCCAGCGTCCGCGCCTTCCTGACCGACGAACAATTCAAGCTCTATGAAATGATCTGGAAGCGCGCGCTGGCCTGCCAGATGACGCAGGCCAAATTCGATGCCGTCAGCGTTGATCTGTCCATCGGTACCGATGCCAACCTATTCCGCGCCACTGGCCAGACCATGGTGTTTCCGGGCTTTATCGCGGTTTACATGGAAGGCATAGACGACGAGGAAGAGGAGAACGAGAGCAAGCTACCGGTACTGGAGACCGGCGAAGTGCTCGATGTCAGCAAGATTTTCGGCGACCAGCATTTCACCGAACCGCCGCCAAGATATTCCGAAGCCAGTCTGGTCAAGGTACTGGAAGAGTACGGCATCGGCCGTCCATCGACCTACGCCAGTATCATCTCCACCCTGCAGGATCGTGAATATGTACTGCTGGATAAAAAGCGCTTCACGCCGACCGATGTCGGCCGCGTGGTGAACAAATTCCTCACGCAACATTTCACCCGTTACGTCGATTACGACTTCACCGCCAATCTGGAAAACGAACTGGATGAGATCGCCGAAGGCGGCCGCGACTGGATACCGGTGCTCGACGAATTCTGGCAGGGTTTCAACCAGCAGGTGAAGGACAAGGCCAACATCGACCGCGCCGACATGACGCATGAATTGACCGGCGAAGACTGCCCGAAATGCGGCAAGCCGTTGAGCAAGCGCCTTGGCAAGTACGGCATGTTCATCGGCTGTACCGGTTACCCGGCCTGCGACTATATCCGCAACACCAATGAAGGGCAGGCGCCTGCCGAGCCCAAGCTCATCGGCGCCGATGCTACCAGCGGCAAGGACATCCTTTTACTGAACGGCCCCTATGGCCCCTACCTGCAACTAGGCATGCCAGTGGAAGGCGAAAAGAAAAAACCCAAGCGTGTCAGCATCCCGAAAGATATCCCGCTGGCCGATGTCGACATGACAGTGGCACAGAAACTCATCGACCTGCCGCGCGACCTGGGCCAGCATCCGGAAACCGGCAAGAAAATCGTCGCCAACATCGGCCGCTTCGGCCCCTATGTCAATCACGACGGCAAATTCAAATCCATTCCCAAATCGGACAGTGTCTTTGACATCGACCTGACTCGCGCCATCGAACTGCTGGCACAGGCCAACAGCGGTCCGGCTCCGATCAAGGAATTGGGTGAGCATCCCACTGCCGGCGGTGCGATTGCCGTCTATTCAGGTCGCTATGGACCTTATGTGCAGCATGGCAAGATCCGGGCAACCTTGAGCAAAAGCCAGGAACCGGAATCGCTGACACTGGAAGAAGCGCTGGAGCTGATCGCTGCCAAGGCCGCAAAAGAGACGCCGGCCAAAAAGACGACCGCTAAAAAAGCACCTGCCAAAAAAGCGGTCGCCAGCAAGACGGCGGCGAAAAAGCCTGTAGCGAAAAAGACAGCAACCAAAACTGCAGTCAAGAAAACCGCCGCAAGCAAATCAACCAAAGCTGCCAGCAAGTAATCGCCCAATAAAAAAAGCGGCTATCAGCCGCTTTTTTTATTCAACCCAATTGATCTCATCAAATCAACCCATGCGGGCTGTCATATAACTGTTTTCAATCCATTTGCGGATACGGTTGGCATCGCCGATCCGGGTCAACTTGCCGTCCGAATCAAGCAGCACAATAATCAACGGCTGACCGCCTATTTCCGCCTGCATAACCAGACAACGACCGGCTTCGCTGATGTAGCCGGTTTTGGACAGTCCGATAACCCAGTCCCCCTTGCGCACCAGTGAATTGGTGTTGATGAACTGCATCGGATTGCGATTGCCGTTGATAGCCACTTCCTGCGATGTTGCTGTGCTCTCCAGACGTATCTGCTCGTATTCATAGGCTGCGCGCACCATTTTCACCAGATCTTCGGCAGTTGAAACATTACCGCTATTCAGACCGGTAGGATCAACGAAACGGGTATTCAGCATGCCTAGCTCATAGGCCTTGTAATTCATATCCCGGAGAAAAGCTTTCAGACCGCCCGGATAATGTCTCGCCAGCGCGGAGGCCGCACGATTCTCGGAAGACATTAGGGCAAGTCGCAGCATCTCGCCACGCGGCAAACTGATCCCGACACGCAGTCTGGAGGTTGTGCCCTTGAGCGTATCGATGTCTTCCTTGCTGACGCTAATGATTTCGTCCATAGGCAGTCCGGCATCCAGCACTACCATGGCCGTCATCAGCTTGGTGACCGAAGCAATCGGTGTTGGTGTATTGGTATTTTTGGCGTAAAGCGTTTCGCCGGTTTCCTGGTTGATAATCAGCGCCTTGGAAGAACCGAGTTGCAGTACACCGCTGCCGTCATAGTCAGATACGACATTGCGTGCGACGGTCGTCTTGCCCGGCTGAATCGTGTGCGTAACGCGCTTGCTGCTTGTTGCCTGCTGCGTGGATTTATCTGCGGCTGCCGCATTGAGGGACGGAATAACGAAAGAAAATGTTGCGAACAACATGATGAGGTTTCGTTTCATAATGGATTCTCCCCTGCTCTTTCCTACTGCGTTACAACAGATACTAATAAAAAAATACTGATTTGTCATCAAGATAGCATACTTTGTTAAAAAAAATATCAAGGCGCCCTCACATACATCATCAGCAACTTATGCGATACATATGCGAAAATGTACAGCAATGACAACTCTACTTGAATAAACCACCATGAAAATACCAGAAAACCTGAGTTACAGCAGCGAACATTTGTGGGTAAAAGCAGACAATAAGGGCGTATTTCTGGCTGGCATCACGGACTATGCCCAGGACCTGTTGGGCGATATCGTATTCGTTGACGCACCCAAGGTCGGCAGCAGGCTAAAAGCCACTGAAACCTGCGGTCTGATTGAATCGGTCAAAACCGGCTCCGACCTGCATGCGCCGCTGAATGGCACTGTAGTTGCCGTCAATGATGATCTGCAGAATCACCCGGAACAGATCAATGACAACCCCTATGGCAGCTGGATATTCAAATTCGAAGCTGAAAATACAGACCTGTCAGAGCTGCTGGATGCCACCGCCTACCGCCAACTGATCGGCAATCCGTAAACCCTCAAATTAAAGCTGACCGGACTCGAGCCGTTTTCGCAGTGCATCCATGATATCCCGCTCCAGCGTAGTCTTCAGCGCCTTTTCAATAACGACCAGCTCAAGCAGTATCGCGCGTTTTACTGCATCACGAATGACCGGCTCCATCTCGCGCAGCATCAGCTCCTGCTGCTCTGCTGTGAGCTTGACCGGTGCTGAGTCCTCGCTCTGGCCGATGGCCTGCTCTGCCGTCGACGACTCAGGCGAAAAATCCTCCGATGCTGAATCGCTGACCACATCTTCCAGGATCGGCAGAGAGGCACTCCCGGCCTTGATAAACTGCAAGGACAGATTACCGCCATAGGGTTCTGTCAAACGCGGCACGCTATCTTCATGGCTCGCTTCATGACTTGACTCTGCCTGACTTCGCCGACTCAAGGTATTAATCCGGCTCAAGACCTCACTTAGGCGATTACCCGGCTCTGCTGTGGCCTGACTCATAATGCGACTCCACTTGCGTCAAATGAACGCATCTCATAACCCCGATCACGATAGAATTTATAGCGCACTCTCGCCCTGACCTTATCCTGCTCATCCTGTCCGACGATCTCGATCAGCCGTGTAAAACGACTGAAAAACGGTGGATAGTCCGGTTGCAGGTTAACCAGCACATCATGGTGCGGCAATTCAGCAGGCTGCCAATCCAGAATAATGGGCGTTTCTGCGGCCAGCTCATGCGCAGCTTGGCAATGCGGCAGAAAACTGGCCGGCGATTGCGACCAGAGCCGACCCTCGATTGCGCGCACCGTGTCCTCATCCGGCGCGAAGAGCATCAGCCGCCGCCCCTTCATGACGGCCTTCTCACTCAGCTCGGCAACTTTCTGCAGCTTGTCTTCAACGTTAAAAAAGAACTCGATGCGAGTCATATGGACGCTTAAACCTTCGCCGAGCGCTGTCTGAGGAACTCGGTCAGCAAAGGCACCGGCCGGCCGGTCGAACCCTTCTCCTTGCCGGACTTCCAGGCAGTTCCGGCAATATCCAGATGCGCCCAGTCGTATTTCTTGGCAAAACGCGAAAGGAAACAGGCGGCAGTGATGCTGCCGGCAGCACGGCCGCCAATATTGGCCATGTCAGCAAAATTGCTGTCCAGCTGGCCTTGATAGTCTTCCAGCATAGGCATATGCCAGGCACGGTCCTGCGCGCCTTCGCCCGCTGCCAACAGCTCTCTGGCCAAAGCATCATGATTACTGAAGAGGCCACTCAGATGATGCCCCAGCGCAATCACGCAAGCCCCTGTCAGCGTTGCAATATCGACTACTGCGGCCGGCTCGAAACGCTCGGCATAGGTCAGCGCATCACAAAGAATCAACCGGCCTTCTGCATCGGTATTCAACACTTCAATCGTCTGACCTGACATGCTGGTCAACACATCACCCGGACGAATGGCGTTACCATCCGGCATATTCTCGCAAGTCGGGATGATGCCGACAGCATTGATCGGCAGCCCCATCTCGGCAATGGCCTTGAAGGTGCCGAGCACACTGGCGGCGCCGCACATGTCATACTTCATCTCATCCATTTCGGCTCCGGGCTTGAGCGAAATACCGCCAGTATCAAAGGTGATGCCCTTGCCCACCAGCACGACCGGCTTCTGACCCTTTTTGCCTTTTTTATGCTGCAACACGATCAGCTTGGGCGGCTGGCGACTGCCTTGTGCCACGCCGAGGAATGAACCCATGCCCAGTTTTTCCATTTCCGGGCGATCCAGCACCTGCACTTCCAGACCATGCGACTTGGACAAGGCTTTCGCCTGGTCAGCCAGATAAGTCGGCGTACAGACATTGGGCGGCAGATTGCCGAGATCCTTGGCCAGACTGACGCCGGCACCGATCGCCTGCCCCTGTTTCAGCCCGGCTTCTGCCGGTTTGATGTCCGCACGGCTGACGACATTAATCGTCAGCTTTTTGATACCCTTGGGCGCATCTGCCTTTTTATCCTTGGCAGCCTTGCCCTTCATGCAATCGAACTTATAGACGGCATCCAGCACTACCTCGGCATGTTGCGCTACCCGCCAGGCAATATCATGCTTCTTGATACTGAGATCGGCCAGAAAACTCACGGCATCCGTAGCGCCGCAACTGTTGACGGCCTTGACTGCGGCCTTGACTGCCTGCCGGTAATGCTTTTCATCCAGCTCGCGTTCCTTGCCGAGACCGACCAGCAATACGCGTTCGCTCAACAATCCGGGAACGGAATGCAGCAGCAGTGTGGAGCCTGCCTTGCCATCCAGGTCGCCGCGCTTCAGCACTGCCGTCAAAAAGCCGCCGGAAGCCGCATCCAGTGCTTCTGCAGATGAGGAAAGTTTGCGCGATTCGTAAACCCCGACAATCAGGCAATCACTACGCTGTTTTTCCGGATTGCCACTTTTTATGCTAAATTCCATTCACTGTTCCTCATTGTTGAATTTGATTGAATTATCCTGCGTTTTCGCCCCAACTCAAAATATTGACTGATAGATACTTTCCCGCCCATGCTCTTTAAACGATCATTGCTGCAAGAGCTCGTCACCACGGCTGCGGGAGCATTCCTCATACTGGTCGGTATCGTCATCGCGCAGCGTGTAGCCTACTACATCGGGGTCGCCGCCAGTGGCAGTCTTGCCAGCGACGCCATCAAGACCCTGCTGGGCTTCAACATGATCCGCTTCCTGCCCATGCTGCTGTCCCTCAGCCTGTTCCTCGCCGTACTGCTTACGCTGTCTCGCTGGTATCGTGACAGCGAGATGGTGGTCTGGTTCAGTGCCGGCAAAAGCCTGTCGAGCTGGATACGACCAGTCATCACCTTCGCCTTGCCGGTCATTCTGGTCATCGGCGTGCTAAGCCTGTTTGTCACGCCCTGGGCCACACAGAAGGCTTCGGAATTCCGTGACATGCTGAAGAGCCGCGATGAACTGGCCACCATCACACCTGGCGTCTTCAAGGAATCGCGAAGCGCCGACCGTGTCTTTTTCATCGAAAGCTTCGATGAACTGGGCAATCTGGTCAAGAACATCTTCGTGCAAAGCGTGCAGCATCAGAAACTCGGCATCATCGTCGCCAGCCAGGGCTTCCGGGAAACCGCAGAGAATGGCGACAGCTTTCTCGTCATGCAGGACGGACGGCGCTATGAGGGTCTGCCGAACACCGCCGAATACACCATCACCGAGTTCGAACGTTACGCCATCCGCATAGAGCCGGCGGAAGTCGAAAAATCCCTGCCAAAAACCCAGGAAAAGAGCAGTGTGGAACTGCTGCAGCAGCGCAACC
Organism: Betaproteobacteria bacterium HGW-Betaproteobacteria-2; assembly: GCA_002842255.1. Taxonomy (GTDB): domain Bacteria; phylum Pseudomonadota; class Gammaproteobacteria; order Burkholderiales; family Methylophilaceae; genus UBA6140. The sequence goes on from PHCM01000055.1 coordinate 7,205, forward strand.
GCGACAGCAACGCCGAATTGCAGTGGCGCCTTGCCATGCCCATCTCGGCTTTCGTGCTGGTCCTGCTTGCCATCCCGCTGAGTTTCGTCGACCCGCGTTCCGGCCGCTCCGCCAACCTGATGCTGGCTCTGCTGGTCTATGTCATCTACAACAACATGCTGAGCATCTTCCAGGCCTGGGTGTCGCAGGGCAAGCTCAGCTTGCTGATCGGGCTGTGGCCGGTGCACCTCTTCTTCCTGCTACTGACCGTCTACATGTTCTACCGCCGGCTGTTCCAACAACCCTTGATCCCGAGATTCTGGGGCAGATGAACGATGAATCTGATTAACCGCTATCTGATTCAGGAGATCGTTTCCAGCATCCTGCTCATCATGCTGGCGCTGATCGCCATGTTCTCCTTCTTCGACCTGATACAGGAGCTGGAAAGCCTGGGCAAGGGGGAGTATGGCCTCAGCAACGTGCTGATCTTCGTCCTGCTGAGCGCACCGGGCCACGTCTATCAGGTGGTCCCTGTCGCCGTGCTGGTCGGCACCATGTATGCGCTGGGGCGCCTGTCGCGCAGCTCAGAACTCATCATATTGCGGGTCAGCGGTATTTCCATCACAAGCCTGGCCTGGTCACTGGTACGCATCGGCCTGGTCTTTGCAGTACTGACGTTTATCGTCGGCGAATTTGTCACCCCCTACACGGAAAAGACGGCGCAGCGCATGCGCATCAAGGCGACCGATTCCGTCATCGCACAGGACTTCCGTTCCGGCCTTTGGATCAAGGATGGTCGCAGCTTCGTCAATGTCGAGGAGGTACTGCCGGACACGACGTTGCTGAATGTACATATTTATGAATTCGATGGGGATTTTCATCTGCGCACCATAAGTGATGCGAAGACCGGACAATTTGAAGAGGACGGCTGGAATTTGAGTGAAGTGGCACAGACCCTGTTCAATGAAGACAAGATCAAGTCGGTCTACTTTCCCGAAGCCAACTGGCAGTCATTGATCCGGCCGGAACTGCTGAACGTGCTACTGGTGCAACCGGAAAAGATGTCTGCCCGCAATCTCTATTCCTACATCACGCACCTCAGCGACAACAAGCAGAAAACCTCCAGACACGAGA
>PHCM01000056.1 GCA_002842255.1 Betaproteobacteria bacterium HGW-Betaproteobacteria-2
ATCCGCTCCCGACTGCTGCCGCAGGACAAGACCGCTGCCGTCGAGGAGCTCGTCGAGCGGTTCGGCGCCGTTGCTATGGTCGGTGACGGGGTCAACGATGCTCCCGCGCTCGCAGCGGCAGACATCGGGATCGCGATGGGGGCCGCCGGCTCGGACACGGCACTCGAGACCGCCGATGTCGCACTCATGACCGACGACCTCGACGCGATCGTCCGGTTCGTCCGGCTGGGAAGGGCGACCGTCGCGAACATCCGCCAGAACGTGTTCGTCTCGATCGCGGTGAAGCTCGTCGTCCTGATCGCGGCGATGGCCGGTTACGCGACGCTGTGGATGGCGGTCTTCGCCGACACGGGAGTCGCGCTGCTCGTCATCCTCAACGGTCTTCGCCTGCTGCGATTCCGCTAGATACCTTCCGCGCGATCGGACGGCGGCAGGACCTCGTTGAGGCTGCCGGTTCGGTAGCCGTCGAGATCCTGCGTGACGAAGGTGAACCCGGCATCACGGACGATGCGCGCGATTCGTTCGCGCTGCGCCCACGCGGCATCCATGCTCTCCGGTGCGACTTCCAACCGTGCGACTTCGCCATGTGAACGCACCCGGAACTGACCCAGTGACAGCTGCCTGAGGCCCTCCTCGGCAGCGGCACCAGCCAAGCCGCCGACCACAGCGCCGACCACGGCTGCAGCTGCCGAGCCACGGCCATGCCCTACTGTGCTGCCGGCGATGCCACCGACTGCGCCACCGGCAACTGTGCCGATCGGCGTCTTGGTACCTTCGATTCTGACCGTGCGTACGCTTTCGACAACGCCCATGCGTACGGTTTGTGTCTTGCGAGCTTCATCACGGCTGTAAACGCTACCGGATTGAGAGCTGGCGCAGGCAGCGAGGAAGACTGACAGTGTCAGCAGAATGAGTAAACGACTTATTTGCATGATGAGACTCCTGTTAAAGGAAACGCTGTTTAATCCAGGCTGATCTTTTCGTTGAATGCCTTTTCGTAACGGGCTTCGATTTCCTGACGACTGGGCTGATGGTTCTGGCCGCCGCGGCTGCCGATCTTGATGGCGCCCATGACGGCAGCCAGCTTGCCGCTTTGCAACCAATCCCAACCTCTGGAAATCCCGTACAGAAGGCCGGCGCGGTAGGCATCGCCGCAGCCGGTCGGATCGACCAGTGCATCTGCTGTAACGCACGGCACCTCGATACGTTGACCGTCAGCATAAATGGTCGAGCCCTTGGCGCCTTGGGTGACGATCAGCGCTGTCACTTTGGCAGCCAATGCTTCAAGCGTTAGAAGGGTCTTTTCCTGCATTAGTTGCGCTTCATAGTCGTTGACGGCGAGATAGTCGGCTTTTTCGATGAAACCCAGCAGCTCATCACCTGAGAACATCGGCAGCCCCTGACCCGGATCGAACAGGAAGGGGATACCAGCCTCCACGCATTCGCGGGCATGCTGGAACATGCCGTCGCGGCCATCCGGCGCGATGATGGCCAGTGAAACATCCATGGCGTCCTTGACGCTGTTGAGATGAGACTGCTGCATCGCACCCGGATGGAAGGCGGTAATCTGGTTGTCGTCGAGGTCGGTGGTGATGAAGGCCTGTGCCGTGTAGCTGTCATCAATCACCTTGATATGACGGTCGCTGATGTCGTTCTGCGCCAGCCATTGCGTGTAGGTTGCAAAATCGTTGCCGGCTGTCGCCATGATCAGCGGTTTGCCGTTGAGCAGGCGCAGGTTGTAGGCGATATTACCGGCAGTGCCGCCGAATTCGCGTCGCATTTCCGGCACGAAGAAGCAGACGTTCAGTATGTGCAGTTTTTCCGGAAGCAGGTGGTTCTTGAATTGGTCCTGGAACACCATGATGGTGTCGAAGGCGAGGGAGCCGCAGATAAGAGTGTTCATGTAATGATGCTTGCAAAAGTAAAACGGCATTATCCGTAGCCGTCTTGCCGGAAGCAAGTAAAACGGCGGAAATCAGGACTTCAGTGCGTCGTCGATCAGAAGTTTTGCCGCCTTTTTGGCGTATTTGATGCTGCCGGAGCCACGTCGCATATGTTCCGCTTGCATGGCGCCTTCTATCAACAGGGAAAGTTGCAGCGAAAGGCCCTCATGGTCGGCGACGCCGGCATCTTTTGCCAGCAGTGACAGATAGGCGCGAAACGCCTCGGACTGCTCGGCCGAGAGGCGATGGATGGCGTTGGATTCTTCCGGAAATTCGGCCGAAGCCTTGAGAAATGCCATGCCCTGATAGTCGGGGGAATTGACCCATTCCTCGAGAAAATCAAACAGCTTCTGCAGTTTTTCTGAGGGCTTCTTGCTGTGATTGCTGAGTTTGTCGCTGAGCCATGCCTGAAAGTCCTGATGGCCTTTCTTCAACACTTCGATAATCAAAATTTCTTTTGAGGTGAAGTGCTTGTACAGCGTCATTTTGGTCGTGCCTGCGACGGCGACGATGGTGTCGACACCGGTGGAGTTGATGCCGCGCGTATGAAACAGATCGGACGCGACATGCAGGATTTTTTGTTTAAGCAATGACATGTGGAAAGTGTAGCGGAACTGCAGTAAAAAATATACAGGATGGTATAGATATGTTAAATGCTGATGCGAAATGGAATAAAGGCATTGATACATTCAGGGTTTTATGGACGCGACTATTCATGTAGATTACTGCTGCCTGATATTTTCAGGCTTCTGTTAATCCAACCATAAAGAGGTATTAGATGAATAGATTGTTTGCAGCAATGTTGTTGTCTGTCCTGCCCATGATGGCCTCTGCCGCCATTGACGAAACCATCCGCCTGAAGGAGTCAGTCGAGATCAATGCTCCGGCAGACAAGGTCTGGAGCATCGTCGGTAATTACGGCGATATGAGCTGGCATCCTGCCATTGCCAAGACCGAAGTTACTGGCGGCAAGGCAGATGAAGTGGGAGCGACTCGTGTGCTGACGTTCAAGGATGGCGGTGGCGTCAATGAAACGCTGACTGGCTATGATGCCGAACGTATGCTGATGAAATATGAGATTACTGAAGGTAGCTTGCCAGTACGTGATTATGGCGCCAACATTCGCGTGGAGTCCGCAGGTGATGGCAAGAGCGTTGTGACTTGGCGCGCCATGTTCTTCCGCAAGGATCCCACCAGCCCTGGTGCGCCTGGGCAAGATGACGCTGCTGCCAGAACAGCAATTGAAGGCGTGTTGAAGTCCGGACTTGCGAACCTGAAGAAGGTTGCCGAGTAATGCCAAGGCATGAAAGGTATTGAAAAAGGCGCTAAGGCGCCTTTTTTTATTGTCTTCGATATGGGTTGGGTGTTTCAGCTGACGCTGTTCTTCATCAACATCGGCGTGTAATCGCAGCGTACGGTTTGCATCAGCCTGTTGGCGACTTCCTGCTCCTTGAAGTCGCTGGTGATTTCACCATACACCACAGTTCTGAGGTAAATGCCGCGATCGGCCTCTGCCATCATCAGGGCTTCTGGAAATACACATCGACCCTGTCGCATTTTTTCCCGGCTGGAGATCATTTCGGAAAGTCGTTTGGGATTGTATATCGGCTCGCTGATCTGGAGCGTGCCGGCGCTTTCGGAACTGGCTATCTGTAATTCACTGGTTGTTTCCGGTATTAGTGTATTGCTGAGCATCATGCTGCTAACGCCAAACATCAGCAATACGCTGGCCGCCATTGCATAAACATGGCTGTTGCGGCTGAAGCGGTTTTTGCGCTGCGCAGCGATCAATGCTTTTGCTGCAATCCTGGCATGCTGGAGTGCCTGACTTTCTGGCTGGGCAAGCTGTTTCCGTTTTGCATCCGTCACCATGAAGATCAGTTGCCGGGCAAATGCATCAGGCTGGTGGATTTTCCAGGATTTGGCCAACTGCGTAAGATATTGCAGGATGACTTGCTGCTCGGTTTGTTGCAGTTCTGCATCCGGTATCCGGCTGAGAACCTCGAATACATTGTCAAGTTGTTCGTTCGGCGCCTTGCCGGAACTTTGCAATTGCTTGATCAGTGGATGGATATCATTCATCGCTTGAATCTCTAGAAAGGTTTCAGCACTGCAAGCAGTACGATGGCAAACAGAACGAGCACCGGGATCTCATTGAACCAGCGGTAGAACACGTGACTGTAGCGATTGCGGTCGGCGGCGAACTCGCGTACCAGCCAGCCGCAATAAAGATGATAGGCGACCAGCACCAGCACCAGCGCCGTTTTCAGGTGCAGCCAGCCGCCGCTGAAGCCATAACCGAACCAGAGCCAGAAGCCGAAAATGAGTGCAAGTACGCCCAAGGGCGTCATGAAGCGATAAAGTTTGCGCTCCATGAGCTTTAGCTGATCCTGTGTGGCGTGATCCGTGACCATGGCGTGGTTGACAAAAAGGCGCGGCAGATAGAACAGCCCGGCGAACCAGGAGACGACAAAGATGATGTGCAGCGACTTGATCCAGAGCATGTGCAGTTCCCGAGGTTTCTCTAATCAGGAGCCGATGGCAAGTTGATTGTTGAGCAGGGTGTGCAGGGCGGCGAAATCCAGCTCGCCGATGATGCGGCGAATCACCTTGCCCTCTTTGTCCAGGATGAAGGCCGTCGGCGTCACGCGGACGTCGTTGAAGCTGGCGGCGATCTCGCCGTAGCTGTCATGCACGACCGGGAAAGGCAACGCGTTCTTTTCCGTGTAGTTCAGCACATGGTTGGGCGGATCGTAGGACATGGCGACAGCGATCAGCTCGAAGCCCTTGTCCTTGTAGTCGTTGTAGGTTTTGATCAGATCCGGCATCTCCTTGATGCAGCCGGGGCAATCCGTTGCCCAGAAATTGATCAGCACGACCTTGCCTTGCAGTTCGGATAGCTTGATCTGCTGTCCGGAAATCGTCGTGAAGGTCATTTCCGGCGCCTGATCCTTGCTGTTGATCGATAACAGCCAGAAACCGAGCAGCGCAATGAGCACTGCCGGAATCAGATAGCGGCGGATATGTTTGAAAATCGATGTCATGGTCTGATTGAATTCATGCTTTCTTCAAGGTTGTGGAATTGTGGTGGTTTTCATCGGACTTGTCACTTGGATTCGTCACTCGGATTCGTCAGCCGGATTTGCCATCATATTCATCTGATTATCGCCTTAATAACCCTACTGCCAACCGCTCATTGCTTGAGTTTTCGCATGATATAATTCGGCTTTAATTCACCATACCCTGCATATGACCTCCCGCTTACGCGAAATTCCCTACAACTACACCTCATATTCTGACCGCGAAATCGTCATTCGATTCCTTGGTGAAGAAATCTGGGATGTGCTGAATGAGCTGCGCGATGAACGCAAAACCGGACGTTCTGCACGCATGCTGTTCGAGGTGCTGGGTGATCTCTGGGTGGTTTCGCGCAATCCCTACCTGCAGGATGACCTGCTGGCCAACAAGAAGCGCCGCAAGGCGCTGATCGATGCCTTGCATCATCGCATCAAGGCGATTGATGAGCGCAGCAACGGTAACGCCAAGGTGCTGAAACTGGTGATTGCGGCGCGCAAGGCGGTTGCCGAATTCGAGAATGATTTCCGTCATACCGAGAATCTGCGCAAGAAGACCATGGCCAGACTGGGCAGGATCACGCGCAAGGACAATATCCAGTTCGATGGTTTGGCCCGTGTTTCGCATGTGACCGACGCCACTGACTGGCGCGTGGAATATCCCTTTGTCGTCGTCAATCCGGATACCGAAGAAGAGGTCGCGCCTATCGTCAAGGCGCTGATCGAGCTTGGCCTGACTATTATCCCGCGCGGAGGCGGTACCGGTTATACCGGCGGTGCCGTTCCTTTGACCAAGATGTCGGCCGTGGTCAACACGGAAAAACTGGATACCCTGGGTCGGGTGGACATGGTCACGTTGCCGGGCGTCGGGCGCCATGTGGCGACCATTCGCTGTGGCGCCGGCGTGGTGACGCGTCGTGCGATGGAGGCAGCATCGGAAGCGGGCCTGGAATTCGCCTGCGACCCTACTTCGGCCGATGCTTCCTGTATCGGCGGCAACGTCGCCATGAATGCCGGCGGCAAGAAAGCTGTGCTGTGGGGTACTGCGCTGGACAATCTTGCTTCATGGCGCATGGTGACGCCGGACGCAACCTGGCTGGAAGTCGAACGACTCGACCACAATCTGGGCAAGATCCACGATATCCCGGTCGCCCGTTTCAAGGTCAGTCGTTACGACATTGACGGCAAGACCCTGCAGTCCGAACCGGAGATCCTCGAGATACCTGGCCCGAGCTTCCGCAAGGCCGGCCTCGGCAAGGACGTGACCGACAAGTTCCTGTCCGGCCTACCCGGCATCCAGAAGGAAGGCTGCGATGGTTTGATCACGTCCGCGACCTTCATCCTGCATCGCATGCCCAAGCATGTGCGCACGGTCTGTCTGGAGTTCTTCGGCCATGTGGCGCTGGCAGTGCCGGCCATCGTCGAGATCAAGGATTACCTCGATGCACATCCTGATACCTTGCTGGCAGGGCTGGAACATCTGGACGAGCGCTATCTGAAGGCGGTCGGTTATGCGACCAAGGCCAGCCGCAGCGAGCGGCCGAAGATGGTGCTGATCGCCGATATTGCCAGCGATGAAGAAGATGGCGTCGGCGAGGCCGCGTCGCATATCGTACGTCTGGCCAATGCCCGCGGCGGGGAAGGCTTCATTGCCGTTTCCGCCGAAGCACGCAAGAAGTTCTGGCTCGATCGTGCGCGTACCGCCGCCATCGCCAAGCACACCAACGCCTTCAAGATCAACGAGGACGTGGTGATTCCGTTGCCGCGTCTGGGCGATTATTCGGACGGCATCGAGCGCATCAATATCGAGCTTTCCATCCAGAACAAACTGCAGCTGGCGGTGGCGCTGGAGAATTTCCTCGAAGGGGATTTGCCGCTGCTGAAGGACGAGGACGGCGAATCCAGCCCGGAGCTGCTGGAAGCCAAGCGCAAACAATCGCTCGAGCATCTGGTCCAGGTGCGTACGCACTGGAAGAACATACTTGAACATCTCGATTCGCCGGTTTCCGTGCTGGGCGAGGAGTATGCCGACCTGGCCGTGGAAAACGTCTTTCGTGCGGTGCAGGAACATCAGGTGCGCGTCTCATGGAAGCGCGAACTGAAGAGGCCGCTCGGTATCATTTTCACCGGCCGCGAGTATACGAAGATTCTCGAACGCATGGACGAGATTCACAAGCAGATACTGAAGAGCCGCGTATTCGTGGCGCTGCACATGCATGCGGGTGACGGCAACGTACACACCAACATTCCGGTCAACTCCGATGACTACGAGATGATGCAAAGCGCACATCATGCCGTGGAGCGCATCATGAAGTTGGCGCAGAACCTGGATGGGGTCATCTCCGGTGAACACGGTATCGGCATCACCAAGATGGCCTTCCTCGATGACAAGACCATCGAGACCTTCGCCAGATACAAAAGCAAGGTGGATCCGGAAGGCCGCTTCAACAAGGGCAAGCTGATGGCTGGTTCCGGCCTGCACAACGCCTATACGCCGTCGTTTGGCCTGCTGGAGCAGGAATCCATCATCATGGAGCAGTCGGCCATCGGCGAGATCGCAGATTCCATCAGTGATTGTTTGCGCTGCGGCAAGTGCAAGCCGGTCTGTACTACGCATGTGCCGCGAGCCAACCTGCTGTATTCACCGCGCAACAAGATTCTCGGCACCTCGCTGCTGATTGAGGCTTTCCTCTATGAGGAGCAGACCCGCCGCGGCATCTCGCTCAAGCATTTCGACGAGTTCAACGATGTCGCCGACCACTGCACGGTCTGCCATCGCTGCCTGAAACCGTGTCCAGTCGATATCGATTTCGGCGACGTGTCGATTGCCATGCGCAACTTCCTGCGTGAGCAGGGCAAGAAGCATTTCAATCCAGGTACTGCGCTGGCCATGAGCTATCTCAACATGAAGGACCCGGCCACCATCAAGGTGATGCGGGCTTTCATGGTCGGCTTCGGTTATCGCGCACAGCGTCTGGCCCATGCCGTCTTCAACAAGCTCGGTCTGCTGACTGCGTTCAAGAAGCGGCCGCCGGCGACGCCCGCGGCGCTCGTCCAGCTGACGCGGTGCGAAGGCAGCCGCCCGCGACCCTCGGGGTCCGAGCCCCGGGCGGTGATGAGGTCCACAAAGCGCAGGCCTCGGCGTTCGACGATCTCGGCAAGTTCGCCGAGCCGGCGCAGGAGCCGCGTGAGTCTGCGCAGTTCCTCGCCCTCGATCCGGCGGACGACGCGGGGAGACGCCCCGGCCCTCCCCCCCCCGCC
>PHCM01000057.1 GCA_002842255.1 Betaproteobacteria bacterium HGW-Betaproteobacteria-2
ACGCATGATGGTGCGACTGCTGGTTTTTGCCTTGCATGCCGCTGAGTATCTGGAATTCGGTCAGGGCATGACTGACGATGACGAGGCGGATCTGTGGCAGCGTGATCTGACCGGGGCAATCGAATTGTGGATCGATGTCGGCATTCCGGATGAGCGACTGATCCGAAAGGCTTGTGGCCGGGCCAATCAGGTCATTGTTTACAGTTATGGTGGCCGTGTTGCCGAGATGTGGTTTGCCCAGAACAAATCGCAGTTCGAACGGCAGAAGAACCTGACTGTAATCAATCTGCCAATGGAGAGTACGGCAGCGCTGGCTGGTCTGACACAGCGCACAATGAACCTGCAATGCACGATACAGGATGGTCAGGTCTGGCTCAGTGACGGCGATAAGAGTGTGCAGGTGGAGCGTGAAGTGCTCAAATCCGCAGCATCCGGACGCTGAACCCTGAGTTCTCGGATGCTGTTTACTGTCGGCAGGTTGTGTGAATTTTCTTAATGAGCGATTGTTTTGTTTGAGCTTAAGAATTAAGCTCAACTTAATATTATGCGGATAGTTTTATGATTTGAATGTGCGTTCCTGCCTATCCGAACCAGGGTCTTGACTAATGAATGATAGCTGGAAAGAAAAGGAAGCAAAGCGCCTGCAGGCCGTCCGCGAGCTTGAGATTCTGGATACTGCGCCAGAGGCGGATTTTGACGATATCGTGAGGCTGGCAGCCATGATATTCAAGGTGCCAATTTCAACGGTGACGATTCTTGATGCACACCGGCAGTGGTTCAAGGCTGCCATTGGGCTGGATGTAAAAGAGACGGCGCGTGATATCTCCTTTTGTACGTATGCGATCGAGCAGACGGATCCGTTGATTATCGAGGATGTGAAAAAGGACAAACGCTTCGTCAAAAATCCGCTGGTGATGGGGCCGCCCCACTTGGGCTTTTATGCCGGTGTGCCGCTGCTGAATTCCGAAAATCTTGCGATCGGTACCTTCTGTATCATGGATAGGATGTCCAGGGTGTTGACGGATGAGGAGATAGATATCCTCAAGATCCTTGCCAATCAGGTCATGGCCTTGCTGGAATTGCGTCATGAACGCAACTGGTTGAAGCAGTTGCTGGCCGAACTTGACCGTATCTACAAGACTTTGCGCGATAGTGAACAGCGTTGGAGCTTTGCACTGGAGGGCGCGGGTGATGGTGTATGGGACTGGCAAATTGGCACTGACGAGGTGTTTTTCAGCAAGCGCTGGAAAGCCATGCTGGGTTATGAGGAGGATGAGTTTCCGAACCACTATCAATCATGGCGTGCCATCATACATCCGGAAGATATCAAGCAGACCATGGCCAATCTGCAGGATCATCTTGATGGCAAGATGGAGAGCTTCCGAATTGAGTATCGCGTTCGCTGCAAGGATGGGAATTGGTTGTGGGTGATGGCCAGAGGCTTGGTCGTAGAGCGCGACAATGCCGGCAAGCCGATCCGCATGGTGGGCACCCATACCGATATTTCCAAGCGCAAGGAGGCGGAGGAACTGATCTGGCGTCAAGCCAATTTCGACACGCTGACAGGTCTGCCGAACCGGAGGATGTTCTTCGACCGCATGTCACAGGAGATCAAGCGGGCTACGCGTGCACGGCAGTTGTTTGCAGTGCTGTTTGTTGACCTGGATGGCTTCAAGGAGATCAACGACGCGCTGGGACATCAGGCCGGCGACGATCTGCTGGTGGATGTCAGTAACAGGCTTGCCAACTGCATTCGCAAATCCGATACCCTGGCCCGGCTGGGCGGCGATGAGTTCATCATTATTCTCAGTGCCCTGGAGAATCAGTCCAGTGTCGAAACAATTGCCGACAAGATACTGAAGGTGATGAACGAGCCTTTCGAGCTCGAGGGGCAGCAACCCCAGATTACGGCCAGTATCGGCATCGCCATTTTTCCCTTGCATGGACTGGATGGCGATAGCCTGATCAGCCATGCCGACACGGCAATGTACGATGCCAAGGACATAGGCAAGAACTGCTGGGTGATGTACGAGCCCAAGCCGGCCGAATAAACGTTGCTTTTGGCCGGAATTCCCGGTTTCCTTTCAGTTGCTGCCGGCTGGTTCGGCGGTGGATTTCTCTGGTTGGTTGATGTTGAGTGCCGGAGCTGTGCCGTCCTTGTTCTGGCCGGGATAGACGGTCAGGTGCGGGTAGGGAATCTCGATGCCGCGTTTATCGAACTCGGCCTTGATGCGTTTGAGGAATTCGCGCCTGACGCCCCATTGTTCCAACGCCTGGACCTTGAAGCGACAGCGGATGGTCACGGCTGAATCGCCAAGTCGGTCGACGCCGGCCATTTCCATATTGTCCAGAATCTTGAACTGGAACGCCTCGTCGGTGCGCATGTCTTCGCCCACCTCACGCATGATCTGCATCACTTCATCGACATTCTCGCGATAAGCGACGCCGACATCGATCACCGATTGAGCGAAGCCGCGGCTCATGTTGGTAACGGTGGTGATGACGCCGTTCGGCACGTAATGCACGTTACCGTCATAGTCGCGCATCTTGATGAAGCGTAGCGTCACCTCTTCGACAAAGCCAGCTTTACCACCGGCGTCGACCACATCACCCTGGCGGATCTGGTTCTCCAGCAGGATGAAGAAACCGTTGAAATAGTCCTTGATCAGGCTTTGGGCGCCGAAACCGACGGCGACGCCGACCACACCGGCGGCGGCCAGGATGGGGGCGATCGAAATGCCGAGCTCATGCAACACCTCGACGATGGCGATAATGGCGATGAGGATGGTGGCGATATAACGGAACACCCTGCCCAGTGTGTCGATGCGCTTCAGTTCTTCGGCATCGCCCTCTGCGCGGACTTTCAGGTGCTGTTTCAGTTTGATGATGAGTTTGCTGCTGATTTTCATCAGGATGGCAGCTATGGTCATGATCAGCAGTATGCGCAGCATGGTTTTGATCAGTGCCCAAAGGGCCTGCGGGTCACTCAAACCGAAGGTGACGAGTAGATTTTCCATGAGTACTCCTGTTGCGAAATTGGATGACTGGCTGCTGACTGCCGGAATCAGGTCTGCAGCCAGTAGAAGCCGAGCGCCGGGATTTCCAGTTGCTGGCGGTCGATGCTGACCTCATTGCCGCTGTAGAGATCCCTGACTTGGCGATGCTGGAAAAAACCGCGTTTGCACAGGTCGGCGATGTCCAGATTTTGCGGACGATTGTCGAAATTGCAGATTACCAGTACGCGGGATTGCGTATTGATGTAGTCGAAGCGGGAAAAAACGAACAGATGCGTATTGTCCGTATCCAGCAGTTCGCGATTGTTGTGGTCGGCAAAGGCGGGGATCTCCTTGCGTACGGCGATCATCTTTTTCAGCGGGGTGAAAATCCGGTTTTCAATGGTGCCATGCGTATTCCTGCGGGCGGCCTTGGTCCAGTTCAGCTTGGGCCGGTGGACCCAACGGGTGTCGTGCTGCTTGTATTCATCTTCCAGATACGACCTGTCATTCAGCGTACCGATGGCATCGCCGTAGTAGAGCAGCGGGATGCCGCCGAAGGACATGATGGCGCTGTGCAGCAGCAGGATGGTGTCGATCGCCTCCTGGATGGCTACCGGGTCGTTGTTCTCGATAGCGGATTCCAGGCCGGCCAGCGAGGCCAGCGAGCCGGCGATGCGGGCATCACCACTTTTCTTGTTGATGCCGAAGGCGACGCCACGAGCGGGCGAAACCTTGTGTTGGCCGGTGTAGTAATCGACCAGGAATTTGCGGTGCAGTTTGGGGTCGTAACCCGCCAGCCTGATGTCGTTGTCGTCGAAACCGAGGCCGATATCATCATGGCAGCGCACGTAGTTGAGCCAGGTCGCGCGTTCCAGTTTGTCCGGTATGCTCCTGATGCCGAGATTTAGCAGGCCGGCTTTCTTGGTGGCGACGGCGTCCCACAGCAGGGCCATGAAGGTTGCGTTGTAGGCGATCTCGCATTCCTTGGCATTGATGGCATCCTCGCCGAAATATTTGATGACTTCGATCGGTGCGACGATGGCCTCGGCGATGAACAGCACGCCCGGCGCTGTTACCTGGCAACAGTCTTTCATCAGTTGCAGGATCAGGTGGGCTTCGCGTTCGTTCTGGCAGGTGCTGCCGATCTTTTTCCAGAGAAAAGCGACAGCATCGAGGCGGATGATGTCGGCGCCATGGTTGGCCCAGTGCAGGATGATCTCCACCATTTCGATGAGGACGGCGGGATTGCTGTAATTGAGATCCCACTGGTAGTCGTTGAAGACCGTCATCACCCATTTGCCCATCGCTTCGTCCCAGGTGAAGTTGCCGGGCGAGGTTTCGGGAAAGACCTCGGGCATGGTCTCTTCATACATGTCCGGCAGCTCACGGTCGTCGAACACGTGATAGTAATCCTGATAGGTCTTGTCGCCTTCGCGCGCCTTCACGGCCCATTCATGTTCGTTGGAGGTGTGGTTGACGACGACATCCAGCGCCAGCAGCATGTCGCGCTTTTTCATGTTCCTGACCAGGCTGTCGAGCTCACGCGTGGTGCCGACTTCCGGGTTGATTTTTTTGAAGTCGCGCACGGCATAGCCGCCGTCGCTCTTGCCCTTCGGGCAGTCCAGAATCGGCATCACATGCAGCAGGTTGATGCCGAGATCCTGCAGATAACCCAGATGTTTCTGCAGTCCGGCCAGATTGCCGGAGAATTCCCTGCAGTAGAGCGCGTAGCCGATCCATTTCTGGCTGAGGAACCAGTTGTGGTCCTTTTCCCGCGCCAGATCCAGCTTTCGCAGCTGTTGCGGCCGCTTGATGTAGGCGCAGGTGAGGCTGGTGACCAGTCGCTGCATCTGTTGCTTGAAGTCGGGACGATGGCCGTAAAGCTGGTGAAATAGCGAGTAGATGGCGTAGAAGTTCGCCCCGAGCCGGATATAGAAATGCTGCAGGTTCTTGTCCTTGATGTCGCGCTCGAGCTTGATCAGGATGTCATTCAGCAGGGAATGTGAAACCTGTTCATACATGCGTAAACTCCTTTATGCCGGAAATCTGCGAGTCTGTGTCGATATCCATGCCGTAGTGCTGCAGACCTTCGATGATGCCTGCAGCATTGTGACCCTGTGCGAAGTAAATCTGTTCCTGATCGCGCAAAATTGCCAGTTCCGGACTGTGGTTGCCGACGACGATGGCATGCGTGTCACCGACCAGCATCTCGGTGTCATTGCCGGAATCCCCGGCGACCAGGAAGTTCTCCAGCGGTAAGCCCCATTTGTAGGCCAGATAGCGGATGGCATGGCCCTTGGAGGCGCGCACCGGCAACACGTCAAGAAACTCTTCATGCGAATAGATCAGTTGTGCGTGCAGGTTCAGATCATGCAGATATTCGTAGAGTTCGTTGAGTGGCGGCATGTTGTCCGGTGTCGCCAGATAACTCAGCTTGAATTCGCGCTGGTTTTCCGGCGCCTGTAGTTTCAGTCCCGGGAATCTGGTCAGCGCCTCGGCCAGTGCATCCCGACGCCACTGGTGACGGATGTGCGCGGTCCAGCCGAGATCGGGGATCAGTTTCTTGCCGTAATGGATCTCCGAGCCGACCGAGGTGATCAGCACATCCGGGATATTGACCTGGTTCTTCTCGAGAATGGCGACCGCACTTTCGATCGTGCGGCCAGTGGCGATGCCGAATGCCAGTTGGCTGCGCTGCGTTTTCAGCCAGGCTGTCAGTTGCTTTAGCGAACGCCGGTCGCCGAGCAGGGTGTTGTCGATGTCGCTGATCAGTGCCTTTTTCACCAGCGGCATATAGGATTTTTCGCCATGCTGGATAATCGCGTGCTGTCGCCGCAGACGCTTCTTGTCACGACGCAGCAATCTGCGGATTTCCTTCATGTATTTTTCGACATGGGCCGCCCAGCTGTAATGCCGCCAGACGCCGGCGATGCCGTTGTTGGCCCATTGGCGCCAGCGTTTCCTGTCCTGCAGAATGTGCAGCAGTGCCTTGCCGATCTCATCGCTATGCAGTGTGTCGACCACCAGCCCATTGCGGCAGTTGGCGACGATGTCGCGCGGACCGCCATCATCAGGTGCGACAAACGGCAGACCGCTGGCGGCAGCCTCTATTAGCGTCAGGCCGAACGGCTCGGTAAATGCCGGATTGACGAAGACGCCACGGCGGCGGGCAGCCAGACGGTAGAACTCAGGGACTTCTTCCTGCGTGACATGCTTGGGCAGGGCGACCTTGCCCCACAGGTCATAACGGTCGATATCGAACAGCAGTTCGCTCATGATTTTCTGTTCGGACTCTTCCAGTTCGCGGATATCGTTGCGGGTGCCGGCGACGATCAGCAGGTTGGCAGCTTCCTGCAGTTCCAGATTCTGGCCATAGGCCTTGACCAGACCCTTGATGTTTTTTCTGGCATCCGGCCGGCTGATGGAGAATATCAGCGGTTTTTCCGGCTCGGCGAGGAATTTGTCCACCAGTCGTTGTGTCGCAGGCTCGATTTTTTTGCGCAGCGGCGGCGAGAACCTGGAGGTATCCGTGCCGGGCGGTATGACGCGGAAGCGCGAATGGTTGAAATTGGTATAGAGGCCGTACTGCTGATCAATCTCCTGCTGGGTGCTGGTGACGATGAGCGAAGCGTTCTTGATGATCTCTTCTTCGGCGTTGATGCGGTGCTCGAAATTGAACTGCTTTTCCAGCACATGCGCCTTGCGCCCGCTCGCCAGCATGCGCTCGAGTTTGGGGCGGCCCAGTGAGTGGCCGGTGTGTACCTGCGGGATACCAAGCAGCAGGGAAAGCTGCTGTCCGACGTAGCCGGCATCGGCATAGTGGGTATGGATCAGGTCTGGCAGACGGCCCTGCTGACGCAGGAAGTGCAGGGATTTGTCGACAACCTGATTGAGATGCGGCCACAACAGCTCCTTGCGCAGATAGCGCCTGGGCCCGTAGGGCAGGCGTACGATACGGGCACCATCGCCGAGGTCCTCTTCTGGTTGTGCGTAGTCCAGGCTGACATTCGGGTCTTCAATCAGTCGAGTCAGCAGGTCGACCTTTTCCACTTCCTGGTGCCGGGCCAGCGCTTTGCTTAGTTCGACGACATAAGTGGTCTGGCCTCCCGTGTCGGCATCGCGGCCAAGTTCCATGTCATGGCCGCGGATGAGGCCATGCATGCTGATCATCAGGATATAGATGGGGTTTTCGGATTTTTGCTGTTGTCTTGTGTTTTGCATATCGGGGTAAGAGTGCTCTCCTTCTAAAGATGCCATGCCTGTTTGAAAGGCGTGTAAAAGTCCAGATTCTGCGGTGCGCCGCCTCGAATGCCACACAGGGCGGCGGCGAATTGATTGGCCCGCTGCATGGCAACCGGCATTTCCCACTGGTTGAGCAGGCCGATGATGAAGACCGCAGCGAAGGCGTCGCCGGCGCCGACCGTATCGATCATCGTTTGGGTATTCTCAACAGGGGGCGTGCTGAATACCTCATGTAGGCGGTTGATCAGCCAGGCGCCATTCTCGCCGCAGGTAACCAGCAGGCAATTCAGCTCGAACTGGTCCAGCAAGGCTTCGGCCTTGAGCAGTGGCGTGTTGCCGCTGATCTTGAAGTAGTCGGAGACGATCTCCAGTTCGTCTTCGTTCATCTTGACGATATCCGAACGCAGCAGCGAGCGGCGCACCGTGTGTTTGTTGTACCAGGGACTGCGCAGGTTGATGTCAAGAAAGCGCGGACATTTGCTGTCGGCCAGGAATTTGTCCAGTGCCAGACGCGACTCCATGCCTCTTTGTGCCAGCGTGCCGAAATACACCAGTTCCGGTTTGATTGACATAATCATCATGTGGGTGACACCGGCGTGAATGTGGTCGTAGGCCTGATCCGGCAGAATCTCGAAACTGTGCCCGCCGTCTTTCATGTGTACCTGCACCTGGCCGGTCGGGTAGGTGGGGTCGCACTGGATGCCGGTTTTGTCCATGCCCAGCCTGTCCATCTCCCGCAGCAGGTCGTCGCGCAAGGCGTCGTTGCCGGTGCGGCTGATCATGACAGGGTGCAGCCCAAAAGCCTGCAAGTGACGCGCGACATTGAACGGCGCGCCGCCCAGCACGCTCTGGTCCGGGAAGATGTCGGCGAGTACTTCGCCGAACAGGGCCACGGTTTTTCTTGTGTGTTTTGCGGTTGATTCTGTTGCTGATGCCAATGTTTCTCCTTTCTGCAGGGTCAACATGCATTGCCGGCCCAGCCGGCGTGAAAACCTTAATGTGAAGACAATGGCTTCATTGCA
>PHCM01000058.1 GCA_002842255.1 Betaproteobacteria bacterium HGW-Betaproteobacteria-2
CCGACAAAACCGCCGAGCGCCAGCACGCCCAGGCGCTGAGCCTGGTGACAAGGAGGATGAAGTCGCACGCGCTGGCCACTTTCCTCATGTTCATGCTGATGGGAGTCACTCTCTGCCTGCCGGGCACGCTCTATGTCATCATCGACAACCTGAACCGGCTGGCCGGCAGCATGCAGAGTGATCCGCAGATGAGCCTGTTCCTCAATATGGATGCTGACGAACAGACCATACGCGAGATTGCCGACAGGCTCGAAGCACACCCGAATATCCAGAACCATCGGTTTACCAGCAAGGACGAGGCCTGGGAGCAGCTGCAACAGAACGCCGAAACGGCTGCCGTAGCCGGAAACCTGGAAAAGAATCCGCTGCCCGATGCCTATTTCGTGACACCTGCGCCTCTGACCCCGGCAGAAATGGAAAACCTGCAGGCTGAACTACAGCAATGGGCAGGAGTGGAACTGGCGCAACTCGACACCGATTGGATCAAGCGTCTCAATGCGATTCTGCAACTTGGCAAGAAAGGCATCCTGGTGCTGGTCGCCCTGCTCGGATTCGCACTGGTCGTCATCATCGGCAATACCATACGGCTACAGATACTGACACAGCGTGAAGAAATCGAGGTCAGCAAACTGATCGGCGCCACCGACAGTTTCATTCGCCGGCCATTCCTTTATGCGGGCACCATCTACGGACTTGGCGGCGGATTGGTCGCATGGCTGCTGCTGGTCGCCATCATCAGCCTGTTCAATGCCTCCGTCACCGATCTGGCCGAGCTTTATGCCAGTGGCTTCCAGCTCGACCTTCCGACGCTGGAAACCAGCCTGGCCATCATCGGCAGCGCGGTATTCCTCAGCTGGCTCGGCTCCTACATCGCCGTCAACCGCTCACTGGCGCAACTCGACTGATCCCATGCAACAGCCATGAAAAAGCCGGCATTGCCGGCTTTTTCAATTCTGAACCATGACGCTTACTTACTTGACGCTGTACTTACTTGAAGAAGCGACGGAACCAGCCTTCGTCCTTGCTCTTTTCTTTCTCTGAAATGATACCGATCATGTTGGCGCGCACGGCCGATACATAGTCCGCATCATCACGGCGGATGTGATTGATGAGCCATGACGTCAGCATGTGGTGAATCTCGTCAACGATGTCATCACCCAGCCTGAAGCGTTCCAGATAGTCATTGACGCGACGCACGAACAGATCATGCACCTTCTTGTGCGGCTTGCAATATTTGTAGCCGGCTTCCTCCTGCAGGCTTTCCTCAAAAGCGAAGTGGGACAATGTATAGTCAACCAGCTCATCCAGCACCTTACCAACGGCCTCCCTGTCCTGCTTGGCTTTCGCCAACTCCAGGTCATTGATGTAATCAACGATACGCCTGTGCTGCTTGTCGATAACATCGATACCCGTGTTTAAATCGTCTGTCCACAAAATAGCCAAAACTGCTCTCCTCTCGATCATATAGTGTTAAGACGCCCTGCACTTTGCATTGCGAGATGATGGCCTGACTGAAGAAGCGGAAGGCTTTCCAATTTCCAGCGACTCACCCCGCGAATATCTTGCGGGGAACGGCGGACCACCATAAACGCCAATACAGACGCGCTCATTCAGCTGGAACAGATATTCTTGTTTTTTTTCGGGTAACCGGAAAGGTACCCGCTCCCTTGATCTGATTTCCATCCAAAGGATTAAGGACAAGCACAGCATATAGAAACGGCCGATATGCAACTTGATATATATCAAGCAATTGCCGGAATGTGACCGGTGAAGAATCAAGCCAGGGGAATGACAGCTACTGCAATTTGAATTCGACCGGAATGACGATCTTGAACTCCCGGCCGCGCAGACTGGCAGGAACCGGTAGTGCTTCCAGCCCTTTTCTCACCATCTGCAGCGCCTGCCTGTCCAATGCTTTGTAACCGCTGGATTTCAGCACGTCCAGACTTTTCAGCTTGCCCTCCGCCCCGATATGGAAAATCACTTCAAGCTCACCTTGCTCACCTCGTCTTCTGGCGATCTCCGGATAAACGCTGAATTGATTGGCCAATTTCTGTATGGCATGACCATAGGCATGCCAGAGATAATCATCATCCAGTACAGCCGGCCCCATCGTTTCACCTTCAGGCGAACCGTAAACGGAACCGGTATTGGATTCCGGCTCAGCACCGAAACCCTCATCAATTGCCGCCGAATTTTCCGGCGGGATTTCAGGTACGGTGTAAGTCGCTTTGTCAGCCAGGCCTTCCGCTGCCAATACCGGCAACGCCTTGCCCTTGCTGACCTTCTCGACCTTTTCTGGCTTCCTGGGTTTGAGTTCGGGCTCGACGACCTTGAATACCGGAATATCTTCAGGAACAAGCTCTGGCGGAACTTGTTCAATTTCCAGCGGTGGTGGCGGAAGAAATGCCAGATCAGCATCTATCGTCATCGGCAGAGGCTCCCTGCCATTCTCGTACAAGGTCAGGGTACTGATGAACAGCACATGTGCAGTCAGCGAAAAAACAAAAGCGATTGCCGTTGTCGCCTTCTCTGGCACAGAGTCAATAATGCCAGCCCACTGTGAAATCATATGCATCTTGCCAACAGGAATAGGCAAAGGAAGCGGCCTTCGGTAGATTTGAAAAGTGAAATGGATAATTGGAAAGTGGGCTTTCCATCGCCCGCATCATCCACAATGCAAGGAACTTGCATTCATATTAAGACAGCTGTTCTCGATATGCATCGGGAGTTTTTCCCGACTACTTTTATATTCTGCTACCGGTTACAGAATTCATGATTGTCCGGGAGATTTTGAAGTCATTCGGTGACAGCCAGGCGGTAATGCCGGAACAATGAGAGTTTTGGTCACAAACTAATTTATTTCTGACACAAGCGACGCCATATTGCTCTCACAAAGCTCCAGCAGGGCTGCTGGCGGCATCGGACGCCCGATGAAGTAGCCCTGGACTTCATCGCAACCGGTTGCCCTCAGGAAATCCAGATGCTCCATATTCTCCACACCCTCGGCAGTCACCGGGATACCCAGTGTTTTTGCCATATTGACGATCACTCTTGCCAGGGATGCGTTCTCGGGACTGATGTTGATACTCTTCATGAAGGACTGGTCGATTTTAATGCGATCGACCGGGAAGCGACTGAGGTAGCTCAAACTGGAATAACCGGTACCGAAATCGTCCAATGCGACATGCACGCCCAATCCGCGGAGCAGGCCCAGCACCAGCACCGCATTTTCCATATCGGCCATCAATGCGTTTTCAGTGATTTCCACCTCAAAATCATGCGGTTCAATGGCATTCTCCTGCAAGGCAGAGAGAATCACTGACACAAGATTCTTCTGGCGGAACTGGCGCGGGGAAACATTGACGGCTATGCGCAAAGTCCTGCCCAGTTTTTCGCGGAAGATGGCCGATTGCCTGCTGGCGGTCCTGATCACCCATTCGCCGATTGGCACGATAAGCCCGGACTCCTCGGCCAAGGGAATGAATTCCATTGGCGACGCAAATACACCCGGCATCCGCTGCCAGCGAATCAATGCCTCAGCTCCAACGATCATATTGGTTTCGAGATCGATTTGCGGTTGATAGAAAAGCTCGAACCTTTCCTGCTCTATCGCAAGACGCATCTCGTTTTCAAGATTCAGGCGGTTGGAGGCTTGTCGCTCCATATCAGACGTAAAAAACTGGAAATTGTTACGCCCATGCTTCTTGGCCTGATACATTGACGTATCGGCTTTACGCATGAGAACCGTGAGGTCTTCACCATCCTGGGGAAAGACACAGACGCCTATGCTGGCAGTGACGTGAAGACTATGATCTCCAGCAACAACGGTGGGCTCCAGGGATGTCATGACCTTCTTGAAAACTTTCTCTATGCCATCCGAATGGTTGATATCCGGCAACAAGAATGCAAACTCATCCCCGCCCATACGCGCAATCGTATCGGAAGCACGCACGCTGTTAACCAGCCGACTGCCGACCTCTTGCAGCAATTGATCGCCAATATGATGTCCAAGGGAATCGTTTACATGCTTGAAGTGATCGACATCAAGCAGGGCGATTGCGATGGTTTGTTTTTTACGCCGGGCAGTCTCGATAGCGACCTTGACGCGGTCGTTGAACAGCGTGCGGTTAGGCAACCCCGTCAGCGCATCGTGCAGGGCAACATGGCGGAAATGTTCTTCCGAACGTCTTTGTTCAGTAATGTCATACGCCACTCCCAGGTAGCCATAGACCTGAAATTCACTATCCCGTAATTCCGTCAGCGAAACGCGTACGGGAAACCGTGAGCCGCCTTTACGTATATATGTCCATTCATGCTCATCATGCATGCCAGCACGCGCCTTGGCCACAAAGACCTCGAAGCCAGGCTCGATTTTGTAGCCCAGCTCGGCACTCAGTTCCATGGCGCGAGCTTTAATCTCTTCACGATCATGCAGCATGTCCATGGTGAACTTGCCGACCAGATCAGTTTCTTCGTACCACAACATCCGCTGTGCGGCATTATTCAAGGCAATGATATTGCCTTCCTTGTCTGTGGCAATAATCGAATAGGACACGCTATCGATAATCGCCGACTGGAAACGCTCGGCTTGAATCAAATCACGCTCGGTGCGCTTCTTGTCTGTGATATCGCGTGCCGTAAGCGCTATACCGTCACCCAGCTTGACCAGCTGGCATTCAAGCCACTGCGGCTTCAGCATGAAAGTATCGTCATGGAACTCATACGCAAGCGGGTGTCCGGCCTCCACCACTTCGCAATAGCGTTGAAAGGTTTGCTCATTCATCAGCAGGATAAAGTTGCGATAAAGCTCGGCTCCGATAAATTCATCATGTTCCCTACCTACCAGCTTGCAGGCACGCTGGTTAAGAAACGCGCAGCGGAAATCAGCAATTTCCCCGGCGTTGTTCCGCACTGCTTCGAGCAGGAAAAACGCATCATGGTGACTTTCGGAAGCAGCAATAAATCTGGCCTCAGCCTTGTCAAGCTGCGCCTGCTTGTTGACCAACTGCGTTAAAAGCAGTCTGGACGTCTTGCAGGAAACCATATAGATCAGCAGGCCGAAGAAAGTGATGGCAGCGGCTGCTTTTAGCAAGACCGCATTTTCCATATGCGCAGGAATATTCAACAGCCAGAATACAATCAGCACTATCCCGAACAGGATCAGCATGCGCAAACCCGCCGATAGCCATATCGACTTTGAAAATCCGGCTAAAAATGAAGTATTCCCGATCAATTCATGCTCGCTTCACGGTAAGTTTTAGGAAAAATATCCATCCACAATCAAGGGCTACCTGCCTCATATATGCCTTGCAGCCGCATCGAGACATCTCAGATTCCCAGCTCCTCAACCCAGGACAATGCCGCAATATGGCTGTCATTAACGCTATTCGGATCCAGGTGCAGGAGATTGGCCAAAGAAATAATGCGTTCATGGTCGGCAGCCTCACAAGCTTCCGCAAGCTGCAGGAACGGTCCGTAAACACCCTCGCGAGTCAACAGCGCCTCAGTGATGGCATCCGGCAACTGAACCTTCTCCAATACTTTGTCCATGGGCATTTCGAGAATGATATCCAGCATGGAAAACACACCGACAATAAATAAGTTATCTTGACCGTGTTTATCAAAATAACCGCTGCCAAGCAGTTCAGTGAGGCGGCCGCGGCTAACCGAGGTTTTCATCAAGGCAGGGGATGTTGTGTTATTACCGGCCGTCACCATCAGCAAGGTTAACCAGCGGTAAAGCTGTTTTCTGCCCAGGATGGATAGTGCGTGACCAATCGACTGAATCTCGCAGGAAAGGCCGAATCCTACTGAATTGATGTAACGCAGAAGCTTGAACGACAATGCGGAGTCACGCTTGAATCCGGCTTCGATGTCCTTGTTGTCGGCATCATGGCTGACCATATTGATGATATCGATCACGCAAGCATAAGAAGGGTTGATGACTTTGGCGGAGAGGGTTTCCGGCTTGGCGAAATAGAAGCCCTGGAAAAACTCGATGCCCATTTTCCGGCAGGCTTCAAACTGCTCTGAAGTTTCGACTTTTTCCGCCACCAGCCTGGCAGGCAGGGTTTTGTATAGTGTGCAAGCTTTCAGCAACTCATCTTCGCTGAGCGCGAGCATATCGATCTTGATGTAGTCGGCCAAAGCCAGCAATGGCTCGGCGTTCTTTGCAAACATGGGGTTGTCCAGTGAAATCCGGTAACCGCGCGAACGTAAATCCTTGCAGCGCTGCAGAATTTCCTCGGTAGCCGGGACTGTCCTGAGTATTTCGAGCACCGTACGTTTGGGAGGAAGCAATTCAATCAATTCACCGAGCAACATTTCCTCATTGACGTTAATGAAGGCATATTTATCGCCCAGCAACCACTGGCCGCCCATCTCGCTCAAGGTGTTGACCAACACCCTGGAACAGGCTTTCAGGTCATCTTCAATCACGGCATTCTGGGCATCAGCACTATGCCGGAATAGCAATTCATAGCCAATAATGGCTTGATCCTTGTCCAGAATGGGTTGACGCCCGATATAGGCTTCTTCGTGCATTATTCAAACTTTCCGTTAATGAAATGCTGGTTACCGGCCTGCCACCTAACAGTCATCCTAGTCAAAATGGCGTACTGCCATTTAGCAGAACAAAGCAGTTTTTCATGGTTATATCGGCAGAAAACGCTCAAGGTTTAATTTTTATTTCAGCACCGTCATTCGCACTCTCCGGCGCGGAATACAACACCATGATGGAAACGCGACGGTTCCTTGCTCGGCCTTCTGCCGTGTCGTTATTACCAAAAGGTTGAGCCGAGCCGTAACCTACGGCGCTCAAGCGTTGCTCCGCTATGCCGTTCTGCTCCAGAAGGCGAACAACACTGCTGGCACGTACTGCCGACAGTTCCCAGTTGGAATAAAACAGGTAATTGCGGATAGGAATGTTGTCGGTGTGACCTTCCACCTGAATGGCATTGGGTTTCCCGGCCAGCATGCCAGCCACTTCAAGCAGCGGCTGCAAGGCACTGACTTCCAGGTCGGCAGAACCCGGTGCGAAGAGCACGCTGCTCTCGATATCAATCCGGATACCGCGGTTGTTTTGCAACACGCGTACGCTGCCCTGCTCAATCAGCGGCGACAGTGCCCGGGATACGTCAAGCGCCATGGCGGTCATGGCCTCGCGCTCGCGGCGCCACTTTTCATTACGCAATTGCACCGCGGCAAACGGCTTGATGAATGAGTCGCCGGACCGCTGTTCGACTCCCTCCGGAATTCCTTCCGCCTTGCCTTGCGAACCGCCTTCAAGTTGTCCTTCCCGCACCAATTTGCCCGAGCCGAATGCACTGCCGAGTGAATTGGCCAGTTGCTTGTATTTGTTCTGGTTAACTGCGGAGACCGCGTACATCACCACAAAAAAAGCGAATAACAAGGTAATGAAATCAGCATATGAAACCAGCCAGCGATCGTGATTCTCACGTTCGATTTCAAATTTTTTCCGGCGGCTCAGGCTCATATCAGCGACTAAATGACTAACTTTTATGACTGACTTTTATAGCCCGACATACGGTCTTCGAGCAGGCGCTGAGGGTCGCCACCGGCAATCGCGACGATCGCATCGATCATCATTTCCCGCCGAGAAACCTCGTTCTGGATATGACGGCGCAGTTTGTAGGCGATCGGCAAAAATACCAGGTTGGCAAAACCGACCCCATAAATCGTCGCAACGAAGGCCACGGCAATACCGCTACCCAGCATATCCGGATCGGACAGGTTTTCCATCACGTGAATCAAGCCCAGTACCGCGCCGATAATACCGATGGTAGGCGCATAACCGCCAGCCGCATCCCAGACCTTTGCGGCGTTCCTGAGATTGGCCTCGTAATTATCGAGCTCGATATTGCATATTTCCCGTATTTTTTCCGGCGGGATACCATCGATCATCAGGCGCAAGGCTTTTTTAACAAGCAGGTCTTTTTCAGCATCCATGTGCGACTCAAGCATCAAGAAACCTTCCCTGCGCGCCAGCATCGTCCACAAATTGATTTTCCTGCTGACCTGCTGCATATCGGTTTTGGGCGGCACAAGAATCCAGCCCAGCACCTTCAAG
>PHCM01000059.1 GCA_002842255.1 Betaproteobacteria bacterium HGW-Betaproteobacteria-2
TGACGACCTTCGCATTACAAGTGCGCTGCTCTACCAACTGAGCTAATCCGGCAAAAACGTAATTTTATCGTATTAAATCTATTTAACCAACTTCAAAAATGGTTTCTTTTCGGCTGGCTCTATTTTTTTATTCTCATCTGCGTCCAGAGCCGGCTCTTCAGTTTCCGCCTCTCCAACCTGAGCTCCGGATTCCTCCGGCTCCGGTTGAAAAAACAGGCCTTGACCATTTTCCCTGGCAAACACACCTCTCACTGCATGCATGGGCACATACAACTCATTGGCGACACCGCCGAAGCGCGCCGAGAAAGTAATGGCATCATTACCGATCTGCAAATTCTTGGTTGCCGAATAGTTGATGTTAAGGACAATCTCACCATCCTTGACATAAGCCATGGGCACTCGTGTCTGGCCATCCACTGCCACCAGCAAATGTGGTGTCAAACCGTTGTCAACACACCACTCATGCATGGCACGAATCATGTATGGCTTGGTTGATGTGAATTCGCTCATCGCTCGCCTCAGCCTCGTCAGTTAACACCAGAATCCAGCGTCTTGCCCCGAACCAGCAAACCTACTTGCGCATTGCTTTCTCTGATGGCGTCATCGCTTCTATATACGCCGGGCGAGAGAATATACGTTCTGCATACTTAAGTAAAGGCGCAGCCTGTTTCGGCAGCTCAATACCGTAGTGGCCAAGGCGCCACAACAGCGGAGCAAGGGCAACATCCAGCATGGAAAATTCATCACCCAGAATATATTGCTGCTTGCTGAACAGCGGCACGATCTGCGTCAGATTGTCACGAATCGTGGCACGTGCTTTGTCAGCAGCCTTTTGGTTGCCCGACTCCAGATCAGGAATATGAGAAAAAAGCTGCTCCTCAAAATTGTGCAGAAACAGTCGCGCACGTGCGCGCATGACCGGATCAGCCGGCATCAACTGTGGGTGCGGGAAACGCTCATCAATATATTCATTGATGATATTGGCCTGCTGCAACACCAGGTCGCGCTCGACCAGCACCGGCACCTCATTATGCGGATTGATGATAGCCAGATCCTCTGGCTTGTTGGCCAAATCTACATCAATGACTTGGAAATCCATGCCTTTTTCAAAAAGCACAATGCGGCAACGATGACTGTAAGGGTCAGTGGTGCCAGAATATAACGTCATCATAATAGTGGTTTCCTAAAAACTAAAAAGCAAAACGGGAGGAGCCTCCATTCGACTGGAAACCCCTCCCGCCAGTTAAATTAATGTACGTCTTTCCAGAACTCTTTTTTCAGATAGTACGAAACGACGAACAGCAGGCCCAGGAACAACAAGACAATAACGCCGAGTTTCTTGCGCTGCACCTGTGCAGGCTCAGCCATGAACACCAGATAATTTACCAAATCAGCCATGGCGACATCATACTCTGCCGGCGTCATGACACCGGGCTTATCCAGCACCAGATGATGACTTTCTGTCTTTGTTCCATCAGCAGCAACATGCTCCTCGGTCTTCATGACCTGCTGGCCCTGAAGCTCCCAAAGCACGTGCGGCATCCCCACATTGGCAAACGCGACATTGTTCCAGCCAGTCGGACGACTGTCGTCACGGTAGAAGCCGCGCAGGTAGGTATAGAGCCAATCCGCAGTGCGTGCACGGGCTTCCACGGTCAGATCCGGCGGCACAACACCAAACCAGGCTTTCGCTTCTGCTTTGGGCATGGTCACCTGCATAGTCTCACCAACCTTGTCGGCAGCGAACAGCAAATTATTCTTGATCTGCTCTTCTGTCAGCCCGATATCCACCAGCCTGTTATAGCGCATGTAGTTCGCGCTATGACAGTTCAGGCAATAGTTGACGAACAGTTTGGAGCCGCGCTGCAAGGACTCATGATTGTTGAGATTCACTGGCGCCTTGTCCAGGTGGACATCTCCACCCGCCGCCACAGCGAGCGCCGGCAGCGTCAGGAAAAAAGCTGCCAAAAATCCGTGTTTAACGGTATTGATGATTGATTGTGACTTCATTATGCGGTCACCCTTTCCGGCACTGGTTTTGTCTTGTCTTTCTTCGTATACCAAGGCATCAGAATAAAGAAGAGGAAGTAGGTCAATGTGAAGATACGTGCCACGATGGTCGCACGGTCAGCACCGCCGACAATCCAGGTACTTGCATCAAACACACCCCAGACGTTGGAAGGCTTGGTACCCAGATAACCGAGCACAATGAAACTCACCACGAACAACGCCAGCCACTTCTTGTAGAGCGAACCACGATAACGAATTGATTTCACCGGACTACGATCCAGCCATGGCAACAAGGCAAAGATCATGACGGACAGGCCCATCGCCGCGACTCCCGGGAACTGGGAATTGAAAATCGGTGGAACCGCACGCAGAATCGAGTAATACGGCGTGAAATACCAGACCGGGGCAATGTGCGCCGGCGTCTGCAAGGGATCAGCCGGGATAAAGTTGTCTGCTTCGAGGAAATATCCGCTCATCTCCGGCGCGAAGAAGATGATGGCCGAAAAGACCATCAGGAACACCGCCACACCGACAATATCCTTCACCGTGTAATAAGGATGAAAAGGAATGCCATCCAGCGGAATGTGCGTCTTCGGATCCTTGTGAGCCTTGATTTCGATACCGTCAGGATTGTTGGAACCGACCTCATGCAAGGCAATCAGATGCGCCACAACCAGGCCTAACAGCACCAGCGGCAAGGCGATGACGTGAAAAGCGAAGAAACGGTTCAGCGTTGCATCGGAAACAACATAATCGCCACGCAACCACTCGGACACATCAGGGCCGATAAACGGGATGGATGTGAATAGATTGATGATAACCTGCGCACCCCAGTAGGACATCTGACCCCACGGCAACAAGTAGCCGAAGAACGCTTCGCCCATCAGCACCAGAAAGATGCCCACGCCGAACAACCAGATCAGCTCGCGCGGCGCACGATAGGAACCGTAGATCAGACCGCGGAACATATGCAGATAAACCACCACAAAGAACATGGAAGCCCCGGTTGAGTGCATGTAGCGAATCAACCAACCCCAAGACACATCACGCATGATGTATTCGACAGAACCGAAAGCCAGAGCGGCATCCGGCTTGTAATGCATGGTCAGGAAAATGCCAGTGACTATCTGCAGGACCAGCACCAGCATAGCCAGCGAACCGAAAAAATACCAGAAATTGAAATTTTTCGGCGCATAGTATTCAGTCAGATGTGCCTTGATATTGGAGGTCAGCGGAAAACGCTGATCCACCCAGGTGAGCACCCCTGCCATGCATTGTTCTACCTTGTTTTTCATGGCTATACTGCCTCCTTGCTATGTTCACCCACCAACAGGATTGCGTCACTCAGATAATGGTGCGGCGGCACCACCAGGTTGGTCGGTGCCGGCGAACCCTTGAACACACGGCCTGCAAGATCGAACTTGGAACCATGGCAAGGACAGAAGAAACCACCCTTCCAGTCGTCACCCATGTCGCCGTTTGGCTGCAGCTTGGGTGATGGTGAGCAACCCAGATGGGTACAGATCCCCTCCATCACCATCAGGTTGGGGCGAATCGAACGGGTTGCATTCTTGCAATAATCGGGCTGCTGACTAACCACATCCAGATTAGGATCCGTCAGCTTGTCTTCCTGACCGGAAAGTGTTTGACTCATACTTTCCGTCAGATTGACGATCCATACCGGCTTGCCGCGCCATTCAACCGTGATCATCGCGCCAGGTTCGATCTTGCTTATATCCACCTCAACGGCCGCCCCGGCAGCCCGGGCACG
The DNA here is from genome assembly GCA_002842255.1 of Betaproteobacteria bacterium HGW-Betaproteobacteria-2. GTDB lineage: Bacteria > Pseudomonadota > Gammaproteobacteria > Burkholderiales > Methylophilaceae > UBA6140. The sequence continues at coordinate 3,782 of PHCM01000059.1, forward strand.
CGCACTGGGCAACATGCTACTTACAAAAGGTACGGCCATCGCGGCAACTGCCACTCCACCCACGGCGGAAGTAGCAGCTATCAGGAATCTGCGCTTAGCCTGATCAACTGGTTGATTTGCCATTACTTACCCTTAAAAAATATTCCAAACCGTCAAGCATTCCCGGCATCACAAACAGTCAAAGCAGGAACACACAAACATAATCAGCCCGCCATTTTACAGCTTTCGCATTAAAAATTAAACCTTTATCCACACATCAAACAGGATTGTCGATATCGATAAACTGGTGTTTCAAGCCGAACTGCTCGGCGAGGTGCCGTCCCAGTGCCTGCACACCATAACGCTCCGTGGCATGATGGCCGGCAGCGATATATGCCACGCCCGACTCGCGTGCCAGATGCACGGTCTGCTCCGAGATTTCGCCGCTGACGAACACATCCACCCCCAACTCGATTGCAATCTCCAGATACTGTTGTGCCGCGCCCGTGCACCATGCAACGCGCTGCACTTCCCGGGCGGCACCACTGACGACGAAAGGCTGCCTTTGCAGCAAAACGCCGAGACGCTGCTGGAAACTATCCAGCGTTTCGGCTTGCGGCAGACTGCCATACGACACCAAGGGCTGTTCGCCGGCACTGCCTTCCAGTTGCAATCCCAGCTTGAAACCGAGCTGCGCGTTATTCCCCAGCACTGGATGCGCATCCAGAGGCAGGTGATAGGCCGCCAGATTGAGCTGGTGCTCGAGCAGAAAACGGATGCGTTTCTGTTTGATACCGATGATTCGGGGATCCTCGTTACGCCAGAAATAGCCATGATGCACCAGCACCATGTCCGCACCTGCCTGCTGCGCAGCCTGCAACAATTCCATGCTGGCCGTAACACCGGTTACTATCTTGTTGACTTCCTCACGCCCCTCGACTTGCAGCCCATTCGGACAATAATCGCGAAAGCGCTCAACCTCCAGGATTTGTCCGGTATAATCCATTAACTCTTTAATATTCATTATGTTCTGCCTCTAACCGATCCAACCCATGAAGAAACTTTGGCTTATTTTTGCACAGACCGTGACCATTAGTCTCGGCACCTTGTTTGTTGTTCAGACTTTCTATCCGGAGCTTCTCAAACCATCACTGGACCCAAAGTCGCCCCCACCTGTGCAGATAAGCCAGGCCACCCCCAACGAAACAGCTCAGGTATCGGGCTCCTACAGCAGTGCTGCAAAAAAAGCCATGCCTGCGGTAGTCAACATCTTCACCAGCAAGAAAGCTGAACCCAGACCGCTACACCCCTTCATGGACGATCCTCTGTTCCGGCATTTCTTCGGCGATCAGTTTGAAGATGAACAACGCTCGGATAACAGCCTGGGTTCCGGTGTAGTCGTCAGTCCGCAGGGCTACATCATCACCAATCACCATGTCATCGAAGCGGCAGATGAGATCGAAGTCGCACTGGCCGATGGCCGCACCATGCCGGCAACCATAGTCGGCACCGATCCTGAAACCGACCTGGCTGTGCTAAAGGTCGAAGCCACGAACCTGCCGGCCATCACTTTCGCCGATCCGGACAAATACAGTGTAGGCGATGTCGTACTTGCCATCGGCAACCCGTTCGGTGTCGGCCAGACCGTCACCCAAGGCATCATCAGCGCCTTGGGCCGAAGCCATCTCGGCATCAATACCTTTGAAAATTTCATCCAGACCGACGCTTCCATCAATCCCGGCAACTCGGGCGGCGCACTGATCGATACCAGCGGCAATCTGGTCGGTGTGAACAGCGCCATCTATTCACGTAGCGGCGGCTCCATGGGCATCGGCTTTGCCATTCCAGTCAGCCTGGCCAAACAGGTGATGGAACAGATTATCCGGCAGGGTAGCGTCGTACGTGGCTGGGTCGGCATAGAAGCGCAGGACATCACACCGCAACTGGCAGAATCGTTCCGTCTCTCCCATACCCAGGGCTCACTGATTGCAGGCGTGCTACCTGACAGCCCGGCAAAAAAAGCCGGCCTAAAACCAGGGGACATTCTGCTGGAGATCAACGGCAACAAGGTCGTCAACAGTTCATCCATGCTCAATCTGATCGCCAACCTGCAGCCAAACGACAAAGCTGCCCTGAAGGTCGCCAGAAACCAGCGTGAGTTGGAAATCGAAGTCGTGATCGGCAAACGGCCGTCTGTACAGCAGGTAATGCAGGACCGTCGTTAAACTGGAAACCTGAACTCAGGCTGCCGGATCTTCTGCCTTACGCTTGCCGATAAAGCCCGCAAGAAAGATACCGGTTTCATAAAGCAGCCATAGCGGTACCGCAAGCATGAATTGGGAAATGACGTCCGGCGGCGTGAAAATGGCTCCCAGTACAAATGCGCAGACAATGACGTAAGCACGAATCTCCTTCAAGGTGCTGATCTGCACCAGACCAAAACCGACCAGCACGATCACGGCGATTGGCACCTCAAAAGCCAGACCGAACGCTAGAAACAGTGTGATGACAAAATCGAGGTAACGGCCGATATCGGTCATCACCGCCACGCCCTCGGGCGCATAACCGGTAATAAAGCCGAAGACCACAGGAAACACGAGAAAATAGGCAAAAGCCATACCCATAAGAAAAAGCAGGGTACTGGCAATCACCAATGGCATCATGAAACGTCGCTCATGTGCATAGAGGCCCGGCGAAACGAAAGCCCACACCTGATACAAGGTATGCGGCAATGAGATGACAAATGCAGCCATCATCGCCATTTTCATGGGAACGAAGAACGGAGTCGTTACTTCAGTCGCGATCATCTGACCGCCTGCCGGCAGGCTTGCCAGCAAAGGCTGTGCCAGCAATGTATATATCTGATCAGCAAACGGGAAAAGTACGAGGAAAGCCAGAATCAGACCAATGACGATACGCATCAGCCTGTCGCGCAATTCAATCAGATGGGAGATGAAGGATTCCGAAGTGCTCATGGCGCGGACTTTTTCAACTCAAGTCTGCTCATCGCGAGGACGGTCAGTATTGGATGTGGCTTCCACCGGTTTTGATCCGGCATCAGATGCATCTTCAGTCACCTGTCTGATATCGGCAACTCCCGCGTGTATGGTGTTCGTCACTTCGGATTGAAGATTGCGGGCGTTTTGCTGCACTTCCTGCTGCACTTTCTTCAGCTCTTCCAGCTGCAGCTCACGTTCCACATCCTGTTTTACAGTGGCAACATAGCGCTGCATGCGCCCTAGCAGGGAGCCCAGTGTGCGCGCCACCTTGGGCAGTTTTTCCGGCCCGATTACCAGTAGCGCCACGATGGCGATGAGGACCAGTTCGGTGAATGCGATATCGAACAAGGGATATTACTGTCTGGTTTTATTGGTCACTTCACCTTCGACCGTTTCCGTCTTTGCATCATCTTCAATTTTCGCAGAAGATTTTTCGTCCTTGACGGCATCCTTGAAACTCTTGACTGCGCCGCCAACGTCGCTGCCTATGTTACGAAGCTTCTTGGTGCCAAAAATCAGCACCACAACCAACAGCACGATCAGCCAATGCCAGATACTAAATGCGCCCATCATTGCTCTCCTGAATTATTTCGTGAAAATTCACCTAGGTTTTAGGTAAAGTCTGCCCGCCACCGAATACATGGACATGCAGATGGAAAACTTCCTGTCCGCCTTCGCGGCCGGTATTAATCATGGTGCGAAATCCGCTCAAGCCCTGCTGCTGCGCCAGCTTGGGAGCCAGCAGTAATATTTTTCCCAGCAAGGCCTGCTGTGTCTCATCGCAATGCGCCAGACTTTCCGTGTGCTGTTTCGGTACGATGAGAAAATGCACGGGGGCGATCGGATGGATATCATTGAATGCGATCACATCCTCATCCTCGTAAATCTTTTTACTGGGAATGACACCTGCCACGATTTTGCAGAAAATACAGTCCGTCATTTCATTTCTCCTTACGGGAAGCCTTTTCTGCAATTCCTGACAGGCCTTCACGTCGGGCAAGCTCATCCAGCACATCCTGCGGCCTCAGCCCTGCCTGCGCCAACATGACCATGCAGCGAAACCACAGATCCGCAGTCTCATAGATGATCTTTTGCGGATCGCCATCCTTGGCGGCAATGATAGTCTCGGC
>PHCM01000060.1 GCA_002842255.1 Betaproteobacteria bacterium HGW-Betaproteobacteria-2
TCAATCATCACGAAATATCATGAAAATCATGATGTTCTTTCTGCACAAGTAAGACTATTGTTCAGTTCATCTTAAAACCAAGAAATCATTCATCATGGATCATCCGTTTACTTTCCGCATCCTGCCCGGCCAACTGTTGCTGGCAGGTTGCATCAGCCTCGGCTTTACGTCTTTCGCTACCGCAGAAGAGCAGTTCAGCGCCAAAGAGATCGAACTGCATAATGCACTTCGCCTGGCCCCTGTCGTCGTCACCGGCACCCGCATCGAACAGAACAGCTTCGACCTGCCGATGTCGATTGATTCAGTGGAAGGCGAAACCGTCCGCGAAGGCCAGTTGCAGGTCAATCTCTCCGAATCCGCAGCACGCGTACCCGGTGTTGTCGTCAATAACCGCAACAACCCGGCGCAGGATCTCGCCATCCAGATTCGCGGCTTCGGCTCACGTTCCGCTTTCGGTGTGCGTGGCGTGCGCCTGTATGCCGACGGCATCCCCATGACCATGCCGGACGGCCAAGGCCAGACCGGCACCTTCAACCTGGATACGGCAAAACGCGTTGAATACCTGCGCGGACCGTTTTCGGCTCTATACGGCAACTCCTCAGGTGGTGTCGTACAGATTTTTACTCAAGACGGTCCCGATGAGCCCACGCTCTCTGGCGGCATTACTTTCGGCAGCTATGACACACGCCGTGGCAGCCTTACTTTTGGTGGTGACAATGACGGATTCAACTATATCGTCAATACCAGCACCTATCGTAGCGATGGCTATCGTGACCAGTCTGAAACCCGCCGCGACACCTTCCACGGCAAATTCAGTTTCGATCTCGGCGAAGCCACCAAACTGACCGTCGTCGCCACCGCGCTGGATCAGCCGGATAATGAAGACCCGCAGGGCCTGAATGCGCAACAGCTGAAAGAAGACCGCAGACAGGCCAACCCGAACTCGTTGAAATTCGATACCCGTGTCAGCCGCAGCCACGAGCAGATCGGCGCCACGCTGGAACACATACTGACCGAGAATGACACACTGCGCTTCATGACCTACTACGGCCAACGCGACAATGAACAATTCCAGTCTATTTCCATTAATGGCCAGCGCAACGATTTAAGTGGTGGCGCAGTCGCCACCATAGACCGCAATTTTGGCGGTGTCGATCTGCGCTGGGCTCACAAGGGCCTGCTCGCAGACATGCCATACAATTTCACGGTCGGCACCAACTATGACCGCATGAAGGACGACCGTAAGGGCTACGAGAACTTCTCAGCCAACGCCGCACTAGGTACAGTGCCACGCCTGATTGGAGGTGAAGTCGTTGACTGCGGCATGACCCTGAACGGCCAGCCCATCGTTTGCGGTGTGAAGGGAAACCTTCGGCGCGACGAGACCAACAAGGTCAACAACTTCGACCAGTACATGCAAGCTTCCATTGACCTCAATCCACGCTGGAATGTAAGTGCCGGGGTACGTCATAGCCGCGTTAAATTCGAGAACAATGACCATTTCATCCTGGATACAGGAAACCCTCCAGGTGGCTATCCGGGCGAGAATGGTGACGACAGCGGCTCCGTCACTTTCCGGGAAACCACCCCGGTCATTGGGGCCATTTTTAAAGCTACCGACACCTTGAACCTGTATGCGAATGCCGGACAAAGCTTCGAAACACCAACATTCGTCGAGATGGCCTATACCAGCACCGGTGGATTCAATCTCGATCTCAAGCCCGCAAAAAGCGACCAGTATGAATTCGGCGCCAAGTGGATGCTGGGAGATTCAACACTGATCAACGGCTCATTCTTCTTTATCGATACCAGAGATGAAATCGTTGTGCAGCAACAGGCAGGTGGGCGCACCGTCTACCAGAACGTCAAGGACAGCGAACGCAAAGGCTTCGAACTGTCGATTGATAGCCAATTGGCACATGGGTTCAATGCCTATCTGGCTTACACCTATCTTGATGCTGAGTTCACTTCAGACTTCACGTCCTGTCGCCCCTTCGCCAATGGTCAGACAGTCTGTCTGCCGAACGATCCGGCATCGCTCCCTCCAGCGCTACCCGCCAATTCTGGTGGAGAAATTATCCGCGCTGGCGCCGACATTCCCGGCACCTACAAACACACATTGTTCGGCGAGTTGTCATGGCGTCATCAACCCAGCGGCTTCTCTACCGCAATCGAAGTCAGGGGCAACAGCAAAACCAACGTCGCGTTCAAACCTGAATATGGCAAGGCCAGCGGCTACGCCATCGCCTCCTGGCGCGGTGGCTTCAATCAGAAGAAAGGTGATTGGAAATTCAGCGAATTCGTTCGTGTAGAAAACCTGTTCGACAAGGAATATGTCGGCTCCGTGCGCGTCGGCGACCTGAACGGCAACTACTACGAACCAGCACCTACCACCAACTGGCTGTTCGGACTCAACGCCAGCTACCAGTTCTGATCTGAAAAACATGAACTTGAGCGTTGTGTGCGTGCAAAATCGCACACAACGCTCAAAACAAGATTAAAATCATTTCAAGTTTAAGTAATCAGCTCATACCGGGCTGACGAACTTATATCCGCTTTTCCCGTCAATACCAAATATTAAGCAAGTCGCTACAATGCCTTGCAAACATTGAGGAGAACACCATGTTGCAATCCATATCGAAAACAGGCTACCTGGCGTTGGCCGGCTTGATGTTGTCATTTAGCGGCAATGCACTGGCTGAGGCCGATCCCAAAATCTGGCCTGTCATCAAGGAGGCGTTCTTCGCCGATCGAAAGATTGAAGAGGCCGATTTCATCCAGCTGACTGCTCCCAAGCGGGCTGAAAGTGGCGCGCAGGTGCCTTTCAGCATCGCCCTCGATCAGGACAAAGGCCATGCCAAGGCCATCAAGAAAATCTATGTCATAGTGGACGCCAACCCGATACAACTGGCAGCCACCTATAACCTGACCGAGGAACTGGGCAAGTTCAATCTCTCCACACGCATACGTCTGGAAACCGACTCCTTCGTACGCGCAGTTGGCGAGACGGCCGATGGCAAACTTTACATGGCGGCCGTTCCCATCCGTGCAGCTGGCGGTTGCGGCGGCATCATTGATGCGGATGAATCAGCGGTGCGTGCATCGGCAGGCAAAATCAAAATGAACGTAGAATCACCTGTCAGCTTCGGTGCATCGACACCCGCCACCTTCATCATCAAACACCCGATGAGAACCGGCTTGCAGCGTGACCTGGTTTCCCAGGGCTTTCTGCCTGCCTTCTTCATTAACAAGGCCACCTTTACCTACAATGACAAACCGGTTTTTGACGTCGACCTGAATGTCGGCACCAGCGAGGATCCGTATCTGAAATTTGATTTTGTACCGAAACAGCCAGGCATCCTGAAGGTCAAGGCGACAGACAATGAAGGCAAGTCCTTCACACATGAGATCGATGTAAAGAGCTAAAAATAAAGGGGCATCAAGCCCCTTTATTTTTCAACCCGGTATATTAACGGCTTAATGCAATGACATGCGTTTCAACGTTTCATCCCTGTTGATGAATTTATGCTTGAGCGCACCGGCGATATGCAACAGGATGAGCAAGGCCAGCGCCACGCCAACCCACTCATGCACAACCAGAAAGGCCTCACGTACCGCTTTGTTGTCCAGCCCGGGCAAAAAGGCAAGACCAAACCATTTGACACCATATTTGCTATACAAAGCCATCAGCAATCCGCTGACCGGCATGGCAATCATCAGCACATAAAGCAGCGTGTGTGCAGTCTCCGCCAGCTTCTTCTCCCAGACTTTAAGTGAGCTGAGCAATGCCGGCGGCTGATGGGTCAGGCGCCAGTAGAGACGGAAGGCAATCAGCGCCAACAAGGTCACACCAATCGATTTGTGCAGATTGAAATAAAAGGTTCTTGGCGTCACTTCCTCAGCCAATTGCCAAGTATAGACACCAAGATTGAATAGGTCATAAGAACTCGATTTTGCACCCTCCCGCGGCAGGTCCGTCATGAACCAGCCCAGGGCGAGCATGAAAAGAATGCCGATGGCGATCAGCCAGTGCAGAATGACAGCGGTTTTAGTGTATCGAGTAATGGAATTATTCATTGTTTTTCCTGACTAATTATTAATCGGGGCCAGCAGTGGCCCGCTTCAAATGTATATCTTTTTGATTGTTCTGAATGAACCTGTATTGTAACGTTATCGACGCCGATATCTTGTGCAAGTTCCACGCTAACAGGAAAGAGTGTGGCAATCTTTCATGAAAAATTTGATATTTACAAAGGAATAATTCACATGCTGCAAATTGTTGCCGCAGTATTCGGACTACTTATCTTCACCACACAACTCCAGGCCCAACCACTGCAACTGGAAAAAGTGGCGGATGGCATCTATGTGCATCATGGCCTGCACGAGGATCTGGCAGAAGGCTATCACGGCGATATCTGCAACATCGGCTTCATTATTGGCAGCAAGGGTATCGCCGTCATTGATAGCGGCGGCACATTCAAGGTCGGCCAACGCTTTCGCGAAGCCATTCGCCAGGTCAGCGATCTTCCGGTGCTTTATGTGATCAACACCCATGTACATCCCGACCATATCTATGGCAACGCTGCATTTCTCGAAGATAAACCGCAATTCGTCGGCCATCACAAACTGGCTGGCGCGATGGATTCGCGCAAGGATGCCTACAGCCGCATGCATCAGGAATGGATGGGGGAGGCTTTTGCCGGCAGCGAAATGGTCAAACCCACTCTCGCCGTGACGGATGCCACCACGCTGGACCTGGGAGATCGCCAACTCACACTGCAAGCCCACCCAGTCGCCCACACTCACACCGACCTGACCGTGATTGATAGCAAAACCAACACGCTCTGGTCCGGCGACCTGCTTTTTGTCGAACGTACCCCCTCGATTGATGGCGACCTCAAAGGCTGGATAGCGGTCACGGAAAACCTGGGGAAACTGAGTGTCAATCAGACGGTTCCCGGTCACGGCCCCGTCGTCACAAACCTGAAAGACGCACTGGACAACCAGCAGCGCTATCTTACCGTGCTGCTCAACGACATCCGCGCCAGTATCAGCAAGGGCGAAATGATGGAAAGCGCCATGAACACCGCCGCAGCCTCTGAAAAAGACAAATGGGTACTGTTTGAAATCGTCAATCGTCGCAATGTGAACAACACCTACCCCGGGCTTGAGTGGGAATAAAAAGTATTGGTTTATTCAGGGTTAGGCCTGCAGAATCAATAATGTATAATCGCAGGCTTTGACTGTTGCGCTGCAATAAACCGACTGCCACTTATTTTTCGTGAACACTGCCGCCATCTCTTATCGTTCCTATCAGCCCGTGCATGCAGCGCCAAGTCATACTTTGGCATGGGCAGTGGTCATTTCCGTCGTGTTGCATCTGTCTGCCGTGCTCTATCTGCCCAACTTCCAGACCGACACCACTGAACCACCACTCGAAGTACTGAACATCCAGATCGAGGCACCCAAGGCGCCGGAACCGGTTGAAAGTCCGGCAATTGAACCCCCACCTCTGCCGGAACCACCCAAGCCCAAAGTGGTTCCAAAGATCGAACCCAAGGTTGTACCGGTGAAGAAACCCACGCCGGTCGAGACCTTCGAGCCCACAACCTCGGCACCTGAGGTTGTAGATGAGCCCGTATCGGCACCGGTCATGTCCGTCGCACCGGCCGCCGATACCACGCCGGTTTTCACCGCGCCGCCACCTCCCCCACCACCGCCGCCAGGCCCTAGTCAGGCTGACCTTGATGCAGCACGTCGGGGCTATGCCGAGAGATTGGCGCGCGCCATCGCGCAACACAAAAAATACCCCAGGGTTGCCCAGATGCGCGGCTGGCAGGGCGAGGTGCTGGTAGATCTGAAGCTGAATGACAGAGGCGCCGTACTGGAATCAAGAATTGAACGCTCCAGTGGTTATGAAATACTGGACAAGCAAGCGCTGGAAATGGTCGCCAAGGCCGCACCCTTCGAAGCTCCGCCGGATATCCTGAAAAGCAGTATATTCAATATCCAGGTTCCGGTTTCATTCAAGCTGGAATAGCAGCTCATGCCCAAGCCAAGATCACTGAAGGAACTGCTGCTCATTCATGAGTTGGCCTTTATCCTGCTGGTGATACTTGCCGGCGCAGCAGGCAGCATCGGCATTCACTTGTGGGATGAGTCCTCCCGCGAATCCCAGCGCATCAATCAGCTCGTCCAGGAGATCCAGCAAACGCGTGGCGATCTTTACCGCCAGATGAAGGAGTTGTTCGATGCCTATTTTCTCAATGACATAGAAGCTGAAGACGAGTACAACGCCTACACCGCCTCGATAGAGCAGCACTTTGTCATGCTGCGTGAACTGGCGGAAGGCGACGAGGAGTTGACCGCCATCAAGGAACTGCATGCCAGTTATGAGGACTTTCTGGTCAGGACACGCCCGATCTTCGACCGGCAGCTGGTGTTTTCCAGCAGCGCGCTTGAAAAGAAATTAAACACCGATCTGGAATCGGATATTTTCGAACGCTACGAATCCATCTCTGGACGTACAGAGGGCCTGCTCATCCTCAAACAGAAAGAACTACAACAAAGGCTGACCGAGTCCAAGCGCACTTCAACCGCGCTACTGATCATCCCCATCCTGCTGGCATCATTATTACTGCTGTTCTCACGCTTCTTTCTCAAACGCGCGATTGTCAAACCGATTGCCGGTCTCGTCACCGCCACCACACAAATAAGTGCAGGCAAGTTGACGCACAAAGCGCCTGAAGCCGGCGCAGAGGAACTGGTCACCTTGTCCACCGCCATCAACCATATGGCCGATGAACTCGCCATCAGCCAGGAAGCGTTGGTACGTACCGAGAAACAGGCAGCGCAAGGCCTGCTGGTTCCCATGCTGGCACACAATATCCGCAATCCGCTAGCCAGCATCCGCGCTACAGCACAAGTGGCCGACAGCAGCGAACTGGATGCAGACACGCGGGAATCCCTGCACGACATCATCAGCACGGTAGACAGGCTTGAACGCTGGACCGGCGCATTGCTGGCCTACCTGCACCCCTTGCGGCCACAACCCAGTCAAGCCAAACTCAACAAGATCATTCAAGGTTCGCTGGTTCCGCTGCAACAGAAACTGCGCGAAAAATCCATAGAGCTCGTGTTGCCGAGCCTGGATAAAAAAGACCACCATATTCATACTGACGAGCACCTGCTCGAACAGGCACTTTACAATCTGTTACTGAACGCCATCGACGCAGCTCCGAACAACAGCAAACTGGAGATCGCAACCAGAATCAGTGCTGACCACTTGAAAGTCACGATAGCCGACCAGGGGCCAGGCATGCCGTTCTCACCGGAACCAACCAGACTCAGCCCCGGCCCGACCACCAAACGCTTCGGTACCGGCCTCGGCATTCCATTCGTGTTCAAGGTCTGTGAAGCGCTCTCGATAAAAATCACTTACAGCGACCGCCCCGAAGGCGGCACACTGGTCGAGTTGATATTGCCTCGCCGGATAAAATCTGCCGAAATCGAAGAAAATAATCTTTAAAATCTACTTCGCGACCCTTGCCTAATGTGCATTTTTTAACAACAATGGAGATGCAAACAACGCGATTGAGATTATGCTAAACCAACAAGTTCCAGACTTCGAATTACCCTCCACTGGTAACAGGACGTTCAAACTTTCAGAGCATCTCGGCAAGATACTGGTTATCTACTTTTACCCAAAAGACTCCACCCCCGGCTGTACTTCACAAGGCCAGCAATTCAGAGATGCCCATGCCAATTTTCAGGCGGCAGGTGCCGAGATCTACGGTATCTCCCGTGACAGCATACGCTCCCATGAAAACTTCAAGGCCAAGTTTTCCTTTCCATTCGA
>PHCM01000061.1 GCA_002842255.1 Betaproteobacteria bacterium HGW-Betaproteobacteria-2
GTTTGATGAATCAGCTGGCCGGCGAGGATGTGGCGATCGTGACTTCGATCGCCGGCACGACCCGGGATGTGATCCGCAGCACGATACAGATCAACGGTGTGCCCTTGCACATCATCGATACGGCTGGATTGCGCGAAACAGTCGACGAAGTCGAAAAGCACGGTATCGCCCGAACATGGCGAGCTCTAGAAAACGCCGATGTCGCATTATTATTGGTCGACGCGACTCATGGTATTGGCGAGACGGAAAAATCGATCCTGGCGCGTTTACCGGCGTTTTTGCCAAAAATCTGGATTCACAACAAGATTGATCTGAGTGCGGAGAGTCCGAAAAAGGAAGTGCTGGATGACGAAACGCACATCCATCTTTCTGCCAAACATGGTCAGGGCTTGTCCTTATTGCGCGAACACCTGCTCGCGTTGGCCGGTTGGCAGCCCGGTGGTGAAGGTGTCTTCATGGCGCGTACGCGTCATTTGCAGGCATTGGCTGCAGTTGAAGAACATCTGGCGCTGGCAATACAAAGCTTGGGTCAGGCGGAGTTGGTTGCTGAGGAGTTGCGGCTGGCGCAGGAGGAGTTGAGCCAGATTACGGGAGAATTTACCCCGGATGACTTGCTCGGGGAAATCTTCTCGAAATTCTGTATAGGTAAATAAAAAAGCACTTCAAATCTGAAGTGCTTTTTTATTGCATGTTTCACGTGAAACATTCTGTTTTGTGTCAAATTTCTTTTTTCCAGTAGCTCTTTTCCAGCTTGGTAGAACTGCGTTTGCAGCCGGTGATCATGGCCCTGATCAGGTTGTCTCTGTGCAATATGCTTTCCGTGATGACGGCGATGATATGCATGACGACCAGAATCAGCCATAACCAGGATACATAGTAATGCAGTGATTTGATGTAGCCCGGGTCGTCGATCAGCCAACCATCGTTGTAGACCAGAAAGCCTGAAACCACGGTGGTGATGCCACAAAACAGCATGGTGTAGATCACTACCGAGCCTGCCGGGTTGTGGCCGATATAGCGTCGGCTACGCCCCTGTGCAGTGAGCCAAAGATAGCGGATGGCGAGCAGCGGATTCAGTGGAAAAGCGCGAAAACTGGCATAGCCGGTTTTCATGAAACCCCAGACGATGCGTGCAGCTATCAGTCCGGCAACGGTGTACCCGGCGTAAACGTGTGTCAGCCGGTCCCATTCGGATTCGCGATAATAGAACGCGACAGAAAAGGCGACGACCAAAGACCAGTGGAAAATCCTTACAAAAGCATCCCAAACGTACTTTTGTGGCGGTTCGTCCTTCAGGCAGTTTAATGCAGCCTCTTTGGCCCGATCTTCGGTCATCTGGCCTTGGTCTTTAGTTGACGCTCAACAGGTAGGAAACGAAGTTACCTTTTTCCTGTGCGGAGCAGTCTCTGCCGATGACGTCATGGCAGTGAGCGGTGAACTCTTTTTCAACCTTGTCGATGTCGGCGAAGCGATTCGGGTTGGCAGAAGGTGCCAGAGGACGAATTGGCTTGCCTGTCACGATGTGCTTGCCGGTATCAGCCGGGTTGGCAGTGTGGCAGGATGCGCAGGCAACCTGTTTGCCCTTGACCGTGATTTCACGATTATAGAAAGACTTGCCGTCATTGGCGGAAAGGCCGGTGGAAGCAGGGTTGATGTTCTTGGCGATGGCTTCGTATTTGTCTGCCAGTTTTTGTGCGGTTTCAACGTCGGCGTGGACGGAGGCGCTGGTAAAGGCGATTAATAGACCGAATAAGATGTTGCTTGCTTTCATGACATTACTCCCTTGTGATTTAAAGTTGGTTAAACCCGCTGTCCCTCGATTTAATTCGAGTCAAGCGAATTATATGCCAACTATGTTAATAAATTGTGTAAGGACGCGGTTGATATGAAATATAGTTGTAAGAAAAATGCAAAAAACCTGATTTTTTGTACCATGTTTCACGTGAAACATTTGCATCGCGCATGACGTAAGCCCCTGTTTGCAGTAAGATGCATACCTAGATCAAAGCCGGAATAAGTGCTTGTTCTGTCAGATTTCATCAAGTTGCAATCCTTTGTTGGCAAGGGGTCGAGAAGATTTTTGATGAGCAGGCGAGAATCCCCGAAAAATGCAATTTCCAGATATTTTTGATGTGATAGTGGTGGGTGGCGGCCATGCCGGCACCGAGGCTGCGTTGGCTGCTGCCCGTATGGGTCGCAAGACCTTGCTGTTGACGCACAATATAGAGACTCTGGGTCAGATGTCCTGCAATCCATCGATTGGTGGCATAGGCAAGGGGCATCTGGTCAAGGAGATCGATGCGCTGGGCGCCGCCATGGCGGCTGCGACGGATGAAGGCGGAATCCAGTTCCGCATCCTCAATTCCAGCAAGGGGCCGGCTGTGCGCGCCACACGTGCGCAGGCCGACCGTATCCTCTACAAGGCTGCCATTCGTCATCGTCTGGAGAACCAGCCCAATCTCTGGCTGTTTCAGCAGGCGGTGGATGACATCATTCTCGAGGGCGACCGTGCCGCTGGTGTGGTGACGCAATTGGGTCTGCGTTTTCAGTCGAAGGCGGTGGTGCTGACCGCGGGGACTTTCCTTGGTGGCCTCGTACACGTTGGACTCAGCAATTATCAGGCGGGTCGCGCAGGTGATCCGCCTTCCATTTCCCTCGCTGCCCGCTTGCGCGAGATCGGCCTGCCTGCCGGACGCCTCAAAACTGGCACGCCGCCGCGCATCGACGGCCGCAGCATTGACTATTCTGTGATGCAGGAACAGCCGGGCGATGATCCGGTGCCGGTATTCTCTTTCCTCGGCAATGCGGCACAACATCCGCCACAGGTTTCCTGCTGGATTACGCAGACCAATGAGCGTACGCATGACATCATACGCAGCGGTCTCGATCGTTCGCCGATGTACACCGGTGTCATCGAGGGTGTCGGTCCGCGCTACTGCCCTTCCGTGGAAGACAAGATTCATCGTTTTGCCGACAAGGAATCCCACCAGATTTTTCTGGAACCCGAAGGCCTGACGACCAACGAGATTTATCCCAACGGTATTTCGACCAGCCTGCCATTCGATATCCAGCTGCAATTGGTGCGCTCCATTCGCGGTCTGGAGAATGCACATATCCTGCGTCCGGGTTATGCCATCGAATACGATTATTACGATCCGCGTGCGCTGAAGAGTTCGCTGGAAACCAAGGCGATACAGGGCTTGTTCTTTGCCGGCCAGATCAACGGCACGACCGGATACGAAGAAGCCGGTGCCCAGGGCTTGTTGGCGGGAGCCAATGCCGCACTTTATGCCGCTGATGTACCAGCCTGGTGCCCAAGCCGAGATCAGGCCTATCTTGGCGTGCTGGTCGATGATCTGATTACGACCGGCGTGACCGAGCCTTACCGCATGTTCACCAGTCGTGCCGAATATCGCCTGATGTTGCGCGAGGACAATGCCGACATGCGCCTGACCGAAGCCGGACGCAAGATCGGTCTGGTCGATGATGTGCGCTGGGAGGCGTTTGCCCGCAAACAGGATGCGATCGCCCGTGAGCAGGAGCGCCTCAGACGCACTTTCGTGCAACCCGCTACCCTGCCGCAGGAAGATGCCCTGCGTGTGCTCGGCAAGCCAATCGAACACGAGTATTCGCTGTTCGAGCTGTTGCGCCGCCCCGATGTCAGTTACGAGTCCTTGCTCAGTTTGCCGCTGCCGGCGCAGGAAGACAGGCTTGAGCCGGTTGATGAGCAGGTGCGTCAGCAGGTGGAGATAGCCGCCAAGTATCAGGGTTATATCGATCGTCAGGCCGATGAGATTCGGCGTCAACGCGGCAGCGAAGAGATTCGACTGCCTGCCGACCTCGATTATCGCGAGGTGCAGGGGCTATCCATAGAAGCCCAGCAGAAACTGAATACCTACAAGCCTGAGACCATTGGTCAGGCGGGCCGCATCAGCGGCATTACGCCGGTGACCATTTCACTGCTGCTGGTTTACCTGAAGCGCAAGGGCCGCGGCAAAACTGGCAATTCCCCGGAAAAAGCCGCATGAGTCAACCGGATAAAACCATTCTGGCTGCCAAACTGGCAGGCGGCCTGCAACAAATGGGCCTGAATATCCCGCAGGCAACGCAGACCAGGCTTCTGGATTATCTGGCCTTGATTCACAAGTGGAACAAGGTGCACAACCTGACCGCAGTGCGCGATCCGGTCGAAATGGTGACCTTGCATCTGCTCGACAGCCTTGCGGTGTTGCCGCATGTGCATGCGCAACGGCTGCTGGATGTCGGCAGTGGCGCCGGGCTGCCGGGTATTCCGCTGGCGCTTTGTTTGCCGCAGATGCAGGTGACGGTGCTTGATTCGAGTCACAAGAAAACCAGTTTCATGCGGCAGGCGAAGGCGGAGCTGGGGATTGAGAATCTGGAAGTCATCTGTGGGCGTGTCGAGCAGTACAAGCCGGCAGCGCTCTATGATGTGATCATTTCGCGTGCTTTCTCCGATCTCGATCAGTTCACCAGTCTCACGCGGCATCTGTGCAAGCCGGACGGACAGTGGTTGGCGATGAAGGGGGTGCATCCCTACGATGAGCTGGCGCAGATCGGCATACAGCCTTCACGGATTCTGCCTTTGCATGTGGCAGGCCTGGAAGCGCAGCGTCATTTGGTTTTCCTGCCATTCAATCCAGAAGCAACGACGAATAAGGTGGCCTGAATATGAAAATATTAGCAATCAGTAATCAAAAAGGCGGTGTTGGCAAAACCACGACATGTGTCAATCTGGCGGCCAGTCTGGCGGCCACCAAAAGAAAGGTGCTTTTGATCGATCTTGACCCGCAGGGCAATGCCACCACCGGCAGCGGTGTCGACAAGTCGGCGATGAAGAAAACCATCTACCACGTGTTGATCGGCAAGAACTCGCTGAAAGAGGTGATCCAGCCTTCGGTCAAGGGCAAGTTCGACGTGGCGCCGGCCAATCGCGATTTGGCCGGCGCCGAAGTCGAACTCGTCAATGAGATCGCACGTGAAACCCGGCTGAAGGTGGCTTTGAAGGAGGTGGAAGGCGCATATGACTACGTGCTGATCGATTGCCCCCCTGCCCTCAGCCTGATTACGGTCAATGCCTTGACGGCGGCGCATGCCGTCATGATTCCGATGCAATGCGAGTATTTCGCGCTTGAAGGATTGTCTGATCTGGTGAATACCATCAAGAAGGTGCGTTTGCATCTGAATCCCGACCTGGAAATCGAAGGTTTGCTGCGCACCATGTTTGATAACCGCAATACGCTGGCGCAACAGGTATCGGGAGAGCTGGCGCAGCATTTCGGTGACAAGGTCTACCGTACCGTGATTCCGCGCAACATACGTCTGGCGGAAGCGCCAAGTTACGGGGTGCCGGTGCTTTTTCACGACAGAACATCAAAAGGCGCGCAGGCTTATCTGGCACTGGCGGGTGAGATTATCAATCGTCAGACCGCGCAACGTGCTACGGGAACAAGTTAGGAATAATTTATGGTAAAGCTCAAAGGTTTGGGTCGTGGTCTGGATTCGTTGCTGGCAGGAGATGACAGTGCGAGCGGGGATGGTGATGCGCTGAAAATGCTCAAGGTCGGTCAGTTGCAGCCGGGTAAATATCAGCCGCGGACGCAGATGGATGAGGAGTCCCTCGCCAGTCTGGCCGATTCGATTAGGACGCAGGGCATCATGCAGCCGATACTGGTGCGTGAAATTGGTGATGAGCGATATGAAATCATCGCCGGCGAGCGGCGCTGGCGCGCTTCGCAGCTGGCCGGTCTGGAGCAGGTGCCGGTTCTGGTGCGTGACATTCCCGATGAATCCGCATTGGCCATGGCGCTGATCGAGAATATCCAGCGCGAGAACCTCAATCCGATAGAAGAAGCGCAAGGTATCAAACGGTTGATCGATGAATTCGACATGACCCATCAGCTGGCTGCGGAAGCGGTCGGCCGCTCGAGAGCGGCGGTGACCAATCTGCTGCGGCTGTTGAATTTGCTGCCTGCCGTGCAGAACATGGTGATGCAGGGCGAGATCGAGATGGGGCATGCGCGTGCCCTGCTGGCCCTGGATGGTGCAAAGCAGGTGATGGCGGCAGAACAGGTGGCGGCCAAAGGACTTTCGGTACGCGAAGCGGAACAATTGGCCAAGCGCCTGGTGGCGGATATCAAGAAACCGGCCAAGCAGGTGGCGCAGGATAGGGATGTCTTGCGTCTGCAGGAAAATCTGGCCGAGCAACTGGGTGCGCCGGTGCACATACAAACCGGTCGCGGCGGCGCTGGAACCCTGAAAATTCGCTACAGTAACCTCGATCAACTCGATGACATCATTGCCAAACTCAAGGGATCAAGTCACTGACACACTTGACTTAAGGGCCATTTAACAAGACAATTCAGGGCTTGATAAATTTTGCAGAAGAATTTCTGCAAATAATTTGCAACCCGGGTTTGTTGGACTTCGGTCGGAAATCACTTGTCAAACAACAACTTAGCGGCAAGTGCGCCGGAAATTGAAAAAGTCACCGCAATATTCAAGCGAGCTGCGAAATGGCAGAGCATCAGTACGCTCGGCATCGCAGCTGTTGCTTATGTGCTTGCCGGTACGCCGGGTTTGATCTCTGCGCTGATAGGTGGAGGTGTGGTGTTGATCGGCAGTTTTGTCGCCACGCGGATCGCGCGGCGTAGCGAGAAAAGCACACAGGCAGGCGCAATACTCATCAACATGTTGTTGGCCGAAGCCGTCAAGATCCTGGTGATCGTGATGCTGCTCTGGTTGAGTTTTAAAGTATATGCAGACCAGTTGGTGCTGATGGCCTTGTTTTGTTCTCTGGCCGCAGCAGCGATATTGTCTGGCTCGGCAGTTTATGCCCTCAATAGTGAAAGTGAAAAGCAAGGTTAAAAGTCATGGCGACAGAGCACGAATTAACTCCTTCCGGATACATCTCACATCACCTCTCCAATAATGCGGTCCCTCTCGGCGACGGCGGTTTCTGGACCTTGCATATAGATACGCTGGCTATGTCCGCCATCCTCGGCGTAATCGTATTCGGTCTGCTCTGGCTCGCTGCGCGCGGTGTGACTTCCGGCGTGCCGAACAAGCGCCAGGCATTTGTCGAGTTGCTGTTTGGCTTTATTGACGGTCAGGTGAAAAGTATCTTCCACGGTGAGCGTCATAAATTCATTGCACCGCTGGCGCTGACCGTATTCGTCTGGGTGTTCATGATGAACGCCATGGACTTCCTGCCGATCGATGTCATGGCCTGGATTTACCACACAGTGTTCGGCCTCGAATACTGGCGCAGCGTACCGACTTCAGACATCAATGCAACCTTCGCTCTGGCGCTGGCCGTCTGGTTCCTGATGATTTTCTTCGCTATCAGCGTCAAGGGTCTGGGCGGTTGGATCCATGAGTTGTTCTGTTCCCCGTTCGGCAGCAACCCGCTGGTCTGGATCCCCAATTTTCTCTTCAATGTCATCGAATACGTTTCAAAACCCCTCTCCCATTCCTTGCGTCTGTTCGGCAACATGTATGCCGGTGAAGTGATCTTCCTGCTGCTCGGCATGTGGGCGGCGACCGGTCTGGTCGGTACGTTCTTCGGCGCGTTCCTGGGCATCGGCTGGGCAATCTTCCATATTCTGATTGTGACCCTGCAGGCGTTCATTTTCATGACCTTGACCGTTGTTTATCTGTCCATGGCGCATGACAGTCATTGATTGATTTTTTTAGTTGTGTAGTTTTTAGTGTTTCAAAGTAGTAGCCCTTAATATCGAAAGGAAAAGTAATGGAAAGCGTGCAATTTTTAGCAATGATTCAAG
>PHCM01000062.1 GCA_002842255.1 Betaproteobacteria bacterium HGW-Betaproteobacteria-2
TCCCCTGCTCGATGGCAGCGCCGACGATACGCGACACGCCGATACCGTAGCAGCCCATCTCCATGACCTTGGTCTCGCCATTCTCGTCCAGATAGGTCGCTTCCATCGCTGCCGCATACTTGGTGCGCAACTGAAAGATGTGGCCGACTTCGATACCGCGGCACAAGGCCAGCGTGCCCTTGCCATCCGGCGAGGCGTCGCCCGCTACCACGTTACGGATATCGGCCACCAGCGCCGGTTCCGGCAGATCGCGGCCGAAATTGACACCGGCCAGGTGATATTTGGGCTTGTTGGCACCGCAAACGAAATCGCTCATGACCGCCACGCTGCGGTCGACGATGACGCGCACACCGGCACCGACTCCGACCGGACCGATGAAGCCGGGCGGGCAGTTCAGGTTGGCGCGTATCTCTTCGTCCGTGGCGAAACGGAAATCGGCGAGGCCTTCCAGCTTGCCGACCTTGATCTCATTCAAACTGTGATCGCCGCGCAGCAGCAGCAGATGGAATTGCTCACCGGCCATCAGCGCGATGGCCTTGACCGTGTGCTGCAACGGAATGCCGAGCAGTGCGGCGACATCCTCGCAGGTCGTCTGCTTGGGCGTTTCCACCTCGCGCATGGTCTCCTGTGCCGGCTGGCGTGTTGCTGCTGGGGCCAGTGCTTCCGCCAATTCGACGTTGGCGGCGAAATCGGAATCCTCACAATAAGCCAGTGCATCCTCGCCGGAATCTGCCAGCACGTGGAACTCGTGCGAGCCCTCGCCGCCGATGGCGCCGGTATCGGCACGCACGGCACGGAACTGCAGGCCGAGTCGGTTGAAGACATTGCTGTAGGTCTGGTACATCTGGGCGTAAGTCTGCTCCAGCGACTCGAAGCTGGTGTGGAAGGAATAGGCATCCTTCATGACGAATTCGCGTGCGCGCATGACACCGAAACGCGGGCGGATCTCGTCGCGAAATTTGGTCTGGATCTGGTAGAAATTGAGCGGCAGCTGCTTGTAGGAGCGGATCTCCTTGCGCGCGATGTCGGTAATGACTTCCTCGTGCGTCGGGCCGAAGCAGAAATCGCGCTCGTGCCGATCCTTGATCTTCAGCATCTGCGGACCGAACACCGCCCAGCGGCCGGTCTCTTCCCACAGCTCCTTCGGCTGCACGGCCGGCATCAGCAATTCGAGCGCACCCGCCCTGTTCATCTCCTCCCGCACGATAGTCTCGACCTTGCGCAACACGCGCAGACCCAGCGGCATCCAGCTGTAGAGCCCGGAACCCAGACGCTTGATGAGGCCGGCACGCAGCATGAGTTTATGGCTGACAAGTTCGGCTTCGTTCGGCGCTTCTTTTTGGGTGGCGATAAAAAATTGGGATGCACGCATGGAAATTCTTTACAGGGGTTGAGTCAAGGAGCGGATTTTACAGGGAAATACGGCCGAAGTCAGTCCGGACTGTTACAAACCGGCAGGTTCAGCGCGCCCGGCTGTCATCCGGCTTCCAGCCGCTTTTCCAGACATCGAACGGAATAATGACAGCGGGATGGCCATTGTCGTAAAACCAGGCATCGACCGCATAACGCTGACCGCTTTCGATCTCGCGGATGACCGCAGTGGTATGCGGCCAGCCGTTGAAGAAGAAACCGCGCCTCGCGACGTCCATAATCGAGTGAAACTGCAGCAGGCCCTGCTGCTGCATGAGCTTCAGATAATTGGTGGTGTTGATGGCCTCGTCGTTGCAATCCATCTGCCCGGCATGGGCACTGTTGCCGAAAGTACCGCCACGGTCGGCATCAGTACCGGTCTTGGCACCGACCACACGCTCGAAGCCGGCCAGTATTTCCGCGATACAGGTACGCTCGGCTTCGGCATGCGCTGGCACCGGTTGGCAGGCCTGTTGCAGCTGTTGCCATTCCTCCGGCGCCATGCCGGTCGTCGTCACCCGTGCGCAGCCGCCACCGTGACAGATGGCAATCCCGGAAAGGTCCGGTGTCTGTTGCAATACCCGGTTCATGACCTCGACATCGGCATGGGCAGGCAAGACCGCCATGCACAAGGTCAGCAGTGACAGGCTAAATAAGGATAGGCTGATTCGGCAATTCGTTTTCATTATTCTGATTTGCGGGAAAATGCTGCTGCAGCAATTGCGAAATGCGCTCCACCCCATGCAGCAGCCCCGCCTCAAACCGACCATCGGCAAACTGTTGTTCCATGTCGTGGCAAATCTGTTCCCAAATCTCCGCCGGCACGCGCTGGTTGATGCCGCGGTCGGCGACGATCTCGACATCATGGTCAGCCATCAACAGATAGATCAACACGCCGTTGTTCTGCTCGGTGTCCCATACGCGCATGCCGGAAAACACTTCCAACGCCCGCGTCCGCGGGGACAATCCGGTCAGTACATGATATGGATGCAGACCGGCCTCGACGACGAAGCATATCTGCCCGGAATGCGAGCGTTCACTATGCTCGATCGCCTTTTCGATATTGGACATGGCCCTAGTGCTGAAATGGCTCCGCACCAGCCACGGACCGCTGAAAAGATGCAGGAAGAAACGCCTGATGCTGACTGTCATGTCCTGTTCCTCACCATCTGCCGGACGCGCCGCCGCCGCCAAAACCACCGCCACCACCGGAGAATCCTCCTCCGAAACCGCCGCCACCCATACCGCCTCGCGTTCCACCCAGACCGCCGCCGCCCATGCCACCGCTCAGTGTCATGACAAAGGCCAGCATACCGAGAATCAGGGCAAATAGCAGACCGCCGCCCAGCACCCAGACCAGGATGCCCACCAGGCCACCACTGATGCTGCCACCGAGAAAGCGCCCGAATATGGCACGCAGGATACCGCCGACGGCAATCGCGCCGAACAGCAGCAATGGCAGCATGTCGCCGATCGAGGATGCCCGGTTCTGCTTGACCGGCGGCGGTAAAGGCTCGCCGGCCACCAGCGCAGTCAGTTGCGTCACAGCGGCATCCAGCCCGCCATAGAAATCGCCCTGGCGAAAATACGGTGTCATGATCTCAGCGATGACGCGTTTGGCGATTGCATCCGGAATCACGCCCTCCAGGCCATAACCGACTTCTATACGCATGGTTCTGTCGTCCATCGCCAGCAGAATCAGCACACCATCATCAACACCCTTGCGGCCCAGTTGCCAAGCTTCCGCCACACGGATGGAATACTGCTCTATGGTTTCCGGCTGCGTGGTCGGCACGATCAGCACGGCGATCTGGCTGCCTTTCTCCTGCTCCAGTGCGACAAGCCGCGATTCCAGCGCCGCCTGCTGTTCAGGCTGCAGCACGCCGACCTGATCGGTAACGCGCGCCGTCAGCGGCGGCACCGGAACTTCCGCCGCACTTGCGAGCGGCAAAAGCAGAAAACAGGCAGCCAGTAGCAGGCGTCGCATATTTAGTCGAAATTGACTGCAGGCGGCTGGGAAATGGCCTGCTCATTTTCCACGGTGAAATTGGGCTTGGTCTTCATGCCAAACACCATGGCCGTCAGATTGCTGGGGAAGGAACGCACCGTGACGTTGTACTCCTGCACCGCCTGTATGTAGCGGTTGCGGGCGACAGTGATGCGGTTCTCGGTGCCTTCCAGTTGTGCCTGAAGGTCACGGAACAAGCCGTCGGCCTTCAATTGCGGATAGTTCTCGGCGACCACCAGCAGCCGCGAGATGGCCGATGTCAGCTCGCCCTGCGCCGCCTGGAAGCGGGCAAAAGCCTGTTCATCGTTGAGCAGTTCCGGTGTCGCCTGGATGCCGCCGACGCGGGCGCGGGCGTTGGTAACGTTCTCCAGCACCTCCTGTTCGTGCGCGGCATAGCCTTTGACCACATTGACCAGATTCGGTACCAGATCGGCGCGGCGCTGGTACTGGTTAAGCACTTCGGACCAGGCGGCATTGATCTGCTCGTCAGTCGCCTGCAATTTGTTGTAACCGCAACCGGTCAAGCTCAACGCCGCCAGCAGCAAGAATGCAGTGAACACTTTACGCATGATGAAACCTCCTCAAAAAAACAAATCCGATATACCGGGAAAATGATGCTGCGCCACCTGTGTTTCAAGTCCGTGTTTCAAGACCCTATTTTAAAACGCGTGCATGAAACCCATGTATCAAGCCCATGTATCAAACTTGAGTAGCGGCCTGCAGTTCCTGCATGGTACGACGTGCATAACAAAGATCTTCCCAAGCCCTGGCCTTGTCGGCCAGGTTGCGCAACAGATAGGCCGGATGATACGTCACGATGACCGGCACACCGTTGTAGCTGTGCAATCTGCCGCGCAGTTCGGCCACCGTCGCATCGGTTTGCAGCAGCGTCTGTGCGGCAACCCGACCCAACGCCAGAATCAGCTTGGGCTGCATCAGCGCTACCTGCCGCTCGAGAAATGGCTCGCAATGCGCGATCTCGCCGCGATGCGGATCGCGATTCTCCGGCGGGCGGCACTTCATGATATTAGCAATATAGGTATTTTGCCCGCGCTTGAGTTTGATGGCCGCCAGCATGTTGTCCAGCAGCTTGCCAGCCTGGCCGACGAAAGGCTCGCCCTTGCGGTCTTCCTCCACGCCCGGTGCCTCGCCGACGAATAGCCATTCCGCATGCGGATCACCCACGCCGAACACAGTCTGGGTACGCGTTGCTGACAGCTCACAGGCGACACAGCCTTGCACGCAATCCTGCAATGCCTGCCAATCGAGATGCCGGATCTGCTCCAGCCGGTTCTCCGCAAAAACTGCCGGTTCAGCTTTTACTTCGGCTATCACTTCGGCTTTCATTCCAATCAAGTCAGGCAACGGCGCCACTCCAGCCACCTGCTGCTGCACCAGCTCTGGCGCTGGGCTCGGCTCCTCGCTGACAGGTACCCGCACCTCGGCAACGGCTGCCTCCTTGCCAGCTGGCGGCAGCTCGCGCAGTTTCCAGACCGGCAACAGTTCGAGTTCACGCAGCATGTCATCACGATTCAGGCTCATGGTGTCATCCCAATCATAGCGCGGCTCCCATCAGCATGGCATCTTCGCGCCCGCTCTCGGCCGGGTAATAACGCGGGCGGATGGCCATTTCATTGAAGCCTTTTTTCTCGTAGAGGCTGATTGCGATCTTGTTGGAAACACGCACTTCCAGAAACATGTTGAGCGCGCCGTGCTCACGCGCCTTGTCCATGATGAAGGTCAGCAGCATGTCGCCATAGCCCTGCCCCTGTGCATGTCGGGCAACGCTGATGTTGAGCAGGTGCGCTTCATCCAGCACCAGCATCATGACCACATAGCCTGCCATCCGTCCACCCTGCTCAAATACCCAGCAGCTATAACCGGTATTGAGCGAATCCTTGAAATTGCCCAGCGACCAGGGGAAAGGGTAGATGGTCGGCTCGATGCGCATGACCGCATCGAGGTCTTCCATCTGCATGGGCCTTAATTGCATATCGGGTTTCAGCACGGCATTCACAGTTTCTGTCCGGCTTCACGCTCATGCGTCTTCAATGCGACACGGTTACGGATATAGACCGGCGCCGCTTCTGCTGCCGGCAAGCCCTGCCCCGCCTTCAGCAGCGGTTCAGCCAGCGCCAGCATGGCGCGCGCTTCCGGATACTGTTCCGGCATGGTCTCGCCGATCTGTGCGCCGTAGCAACCGTGCAGTTCTTCGCTGTAGGCCGCCCAGCCGTTGCCGACGCCAATCCAGTCGCGACCTTCGATTGCCGGCAGCTGGGTCGGCTTGTAGAGCCCGGGCTCCATGACGGTATGCCAACCGGCACCGGCCTGCACATAGACCGCATGATAGACCTCGCCCATGCGCGCATCGAGGCAGGCAACCACACGTGAGTGACCGCTTGCTTCCGCCAGCGCCATCAAGGTACTGATACCGAGCACCGGTAGGCCAGCACCGAATGCCAGCCCCTGCGCCACACCGCAGGCGATGCGCAGACCGGTGAATGAACCGGGGCCGGCACCATAAACGATGGCCTGCAAATCCTGCATGTCGATCCGGGCTTCATCCAGCAGTTCGCGCACAGTCGGCAGAATCTGCTGCGAATGGCTTTGTCCGGCATGGGAATGGCGTGCGAAAACTCGCCCCTGATATTGGAGGGCGAGGGAGAGAAATTCGGTGGAAGTATCGAGTGCGAGGATATTCATCAAGGCAGCTTAATGGATCAAGCTGCTATTTTGCCATACCGGTGCAGATACAAGTATTCGACTTGCACTCTTGAACAGGCAAGCTGGATTGTCAGGCACGCCTGAATGCAATCACGTGATCGATCTCCAGGCGAATGCCGATCTTCTCGCCCAGCTTGTGATTATGGTGCGATGGCACCAGCGAAAGCACCTGCTGGCCGGATTCCAGTCTCAGCGTATACAGAATATCAGCGCCCTGAAACGCCTTATGCATGATGGTTGCCTGCAATTTGCTCGCATCATCGTGAACGATATCGTCCGGCCGCAGCAGGATATCGACGGTCTGGCCGACGCCGACAGTGTCCGGCAAATCACCATACAAACCGCCAAGATCCGTCATCACGCGGCCGCGCTCTATGACTTCACCGCTCAATAGCACGCCCTTGCCGACAAAATCAGCCACGAAACGGCTGTTAGGCTTGTGATACAGGTTATAGGCAGTATCCCACTGCTGAATCATGCCCTGATCCATGACGCCGATCTCGTCCGCCATGGCAAACGCCTCATGCTGGTCATGCGTCACCAGGATCGCCGTGGCGTTCTGGCTT
This sequence comes from Betaproteobacteria bacterium HGW-Betaproteobacteria-2, assembly GCA_002842255.1. Classification (GTDB taxonomy): domain Bacteria; phylum Pseudomonadota; class Gammaproteobacteria; order Burkholderiales; family Methylophilaceae; genus UBA6140. The sequence goes on from PHCM01000062.1 coordinate 6,709, forward strand.
TTCAGCACTTCGCGGATTTCCTGCGACAGACGTTCGCGCAACTCGCTGTCCAGATTGGAAAACGGTTCGTCCAGCAGCAACAGGTCGGGGCTGGGCGCCAACGCGCGCGCAACGGCGACACGCTGCTGCTGGCCGCCGGAAAGTTCATGCGGATACTTGTTCGCAGTTGCGGCCAACCCCACCACTTCCAGCAACTCCATCACGCGCGGACCGCGCAATGATTTTTCCATCTGATGCAAACCGAACGCGACGTTCTCGAACACCGTCAGATGCGGAAACAGGGCGTAATCCTGAAACACCATGCCGACGCGGCGTTTTTCCGTCGGCAGGCTGAAATTGGGCGTAGCCACGGACGTGCCATTGAGCCGGATCTCGCCCGCGCTCAGACGCTCGAAACCGGCGATCAGCCGCAACACTGTGGTCTTGCCGCAACCGGATGGCCCCAGCAAACAGCCGATCTGTCCTTTTGCCAGCTGCAGGGAAAGATCCTGCACCACACGCAAATCGCCATAGGACTGGCTGACGTTCTTGAGTTCGAGCAAAGCGTTATTATTCATTCACATTACCGTGACGACTTAAAAAGATGATCGGCAGCAACCCCACCAGCACCAGCGTCACCGCGGGCAATGCCGCGCGTTCCCACTCGCCTTCGGAGGTCATTTCAAAGATGCGCACCGCCAGCGTATCCCAGCCGAACGGACGTGTCATCAGGGTGATCGGCATTTCCTTCATGACATCGACGAACACCAGGATCAGCGCCGTCACCATACCGCCACGCAAGATAGGCGCATGCACCCGGCGCAGCATGGTCAGACTGCCGACCCCCAGCGTGCGCGAAACATCGTCCAGGCTGAGCGGCAGACGCTGCATGGCGCTGTCCACCGGGTTGAAACCGACCGCCATAAAGCGCGCCATGTAAGCCACCAGCATGATCAACAGACTGCCCTGCAACAACATGCCGGCCTCAATATTCATGATCGGCTGCAATACCTGCAGCAGGGTACGGTCCAGCCAGGCGATGGCGACGAAGACGCCGACTGCCAGCACGGTGCCGGGCAAGGCGTAACCGATGGTCGCAATACGCACGCAGGTCC
>PHCM01000063.1 GCA_002842255.1 Betaproteobacteria bacterium HGW-Betaproteobacteria-2
ATGCAGACCAGTCCGACCAGCAACATGTGCATGACCGGTTGCAAGCCGGCTTCGCCCTTGGTCAGCAATATGCCCAGCATGATGCTGTACCAGAACACGCCGTCACCCAGGCGGCTGACCAGACGGAACAGCAGACGCACCCACAAGTGCTGACTGCTGCGGTTGACGCGTATGCAGAGCGAACTGTCGAATTGATTGAAACGGTTAAGATACAAGCGCATTTTGTGCGACATTTCGGCCTCCTTTGAGGTAGAGTTCCCGGTAAGGAACGGTTACAACGTATGAATGGTATTTCATGCGTGCAGAATGTCAGCGCCATATTACAGAATGATGAAAAATTTCAGGATTTTGCAATCCACAACAGGAAATCGCAGGGAGCCTCCGGGCTCAGCTCATGAAGTCAAAAAGCCATAAATTCGAACCGTCACATGAGATTCTTGATGTGCTGCCGGGATACATCTATCAGTTGATAGATGAACCCACACTGCCCATGGCAGAGACATTACAGGATACCAATCGACTGCTGCCCCCGATTCATCCAGACGATTACGATCGTGTTCTGAGCAAAAGTATTGCCACTGGCAAAGTAGAGTAAAGCTGCTCCGGCAATGTCCGTATATTGGCCGCTAGGCCGCTACCTGCCTGACTACACCTGCGATCTGTTCCGCCAGTTTCTGTACCTGCGCAGCTGACTCGCCTTCCACCATGACACGGATCTTGGGCTCGGTACCCGAAGCACGGAGCAACACCCGCCCCTTGCCATCCAGCTCGGTTTCGCCGGCTTTCACTGCATCCTGCAAGGTCTGGTTGGCATCGAGATTGATGCGCTGTTTCACGGTCACATTGATCAGCACCTGCGGATAAAGGGCCAACTCTGCCCCTAGTTGGGCCAATGTCCTGCCGCTGGCAATGACTGCCTGCAACACCTGCAACGCAGCAATAATGCCGTCGCCGCTGCTATGTTTGTCCAGTGCCAGAATATGGCCCGAGTTCTCGCCGCCCAATTGCCAGCCATGCTGATTGAGCAGTTCCAGCACATAACGGTCGCCGACCTTTGCCCGCTGAAACGGAATATCCGCTCTGGCCAGAGCATGTTCCAGCGCCAGATTGCTCATAAGCGTGCCTACTACGCCGCCTTCCAGCTTGCCGCGCTGTTTTCTGTACATGGCGATGATATAAAGCAGCTGATCGCCATCCAGCAGCGTGCCGCTGTTGTCAACCATCAGCACGCGATCGCCGTCACCGTCGAAGGCGATGCCGAGGTCGGCCTGATGTTCCACCACGGCCTTGCAGATTGCTGACGTATGGGTGGAACCGCATTCGAGATTGATATTGAGGCCGTCCGGCTGATTGCCGATGACGACGATTTCGGCGCCCAGTTCATGAAAAACAGAGGGTGCAACATGATAAGTCGCGCCATGCGCGCAATCGAGCACGATTTTCAAACCGCGCAGGTCCATCGCATTGGGGAATGAACCTTTGCAGAACTCGATATAACGGCCGGCTGCATCATCGATACGCCGCGCCTTGCCCAACTGTGCAGAAGCCACAACCTGCATGGGTTTATCCAGCTCGGCCTCGATCTCGCGCTCGACCTCGTCCGGCAGCTTGGTGCCTTCGGCCGAGAAGAACTTGATACCATTGTCCTCGAACGGATTATGCGAGGCTGTAATGACGATACCGATCTGTGCACGCAGTGCGCGGGTCAGATAGGCCACGGCCGGGGTCGGCATCGGGCCGGTCAACATGACATCGACACCGGCTGCCGCCAGACCGGATTCCAGTGCCGCTTCCAGCATATAGCCGGAGATGCGCGTATCCTTGCCGATCAGCACGGTAGGCCGCGTACCCTTGTGCTGATGGCTTTCATGGCTAGCCAATACCCGTCCTGCGGCATACCCCAGACGCATGACAAAATCCGGCGTGATCGGCGCTTCGCCTACCCGGCCGCGCACGCCATCGGTTCCAAAATATCTTCTCGTCATTTTTATATTCAACCCTGATTTTTATAATACGGCCGCAACCACTTTCAACGCATCCACCGTGGCTTTCACGTCATGTACCCGCACAATTCTAGCGCCTTTCATGGTCGATATCACCGAAGCCGCCAGACTGGCATGCAGACGCACATAGACATCGCCGCCGATGATCTGCCCCAACACCGATTTGCGCGACAGGCCAACCAGCAAGGGGCGACCTATCGCCAGCGTCTTGTCCAGCTCTCGCAGCAGCTGCAGATTGTGTTCCGTCCTCTTGCCGAAACCGAAACCCGGATCGAGTACGATCCGCTCCGCTGCGATCCCTGCGGCATGCGCCGCCGACAGCCGCTGCTGCAGAAAGTCATTCACTTCCTGCACCACATCCTCATACTGCGGGTCGGCCTGCATGTTCTGCGGCATGCCCTGCATGTGCATCAAGCAGACGCCGGCACGGCTGGCCGCTACGATCTCCAGCGCGCCCGGCTCCTGCAAGGCACGCACATCATTGACGATATCGGCACCTGCCGCGATGGCGGCCCGCATGACCTCGGGCTTGTAAGTGTCTATGGACAGCGGCACACCGGCAACTTTCGAAAGTTGCTCGATAACCGGCACGACTCTGGCCAACTCATCCTGCAGGCTGACCGGCGTCGCACCCGGGCGTGTTGATTCCCCCCCGATATCGAGGATATCTGCACCCTCTGCCACCAGCTGCAGGCCATGTTCGACCGCTTTCTCTGTCGTGTCGTACTTGCCGCCATCAGAAAACGAATCGGGCGTGACATTAACGATACCCATCACGCATGGCTTTGAAAGGTCGAGTTGATACTTGCCGCAGAGGAAAAGGTCGGATGGTTTCTCAGTTGGTGTCATGGCGTAATTAAGCCACATCCATCTCACAGCGGTCAGTAATGTTGATACTGGTGCCGAAAAAGGATGTGGCTCTGTTATTAAGTCTGATTGTTAGGAAATACGGATCAGGTTTTTGCTGTCGGTTGCGGTTCCGGCGGCGCTGGCTCGGCAGTTGGACCAGCCGGCCCACTACTATCGGGCTTGGGCTTGGTCGTTGTCTGCGTAGGCTTGGGCGCGCGTGGCGGTTTGCCTTCCATGATGTCGTTGATCTGCTCGGCATCAATGGTTTCCCACTCCAGCAAGGCTGCTGTCATGGCTTCAACCTTGTCGCGATTCTCTTCCAACAGCTTGCGTGCAAGGTTGTACTGCTCGTCCAGGATACGACGGACTTCAGCATCAACCTTCTGCTGCGTCGCCTCGGAGACCGTTCTCGACGACATGCGACCGAAGAAGGAATCCTGGTCGTTATCGACATAGACCATGGTACCCATGCTGTCGGACATACCATAGCGGGTCACCATGTCACGCGCCAGTTTGGTCGCGCGTTCGAAGTCGTTCGAGGCGCCGGTCGACATCTGGTTCATGAAGATCTCTTCAGCGATACGGCCGCCGAACAGGATGGAGATTTCCTCCAGCATCTTGTCGCGGTAGCTGCTGATGCGGTCGAACTCCGGCAATTGCCAGGTCAGGCCGAGTGCCCAGCCACGCGGCATGATGGTGACCTTGTGCACAGGGTCCGCCTTGGGCAGCAACTTGGCAACGACAGCATGACCGGACTCATGATAGGCCGTATTGCGACGCTCTTCCTCACGCATGACCATGGAGCGACGCTCCGGGCCCATGAATATCTTGTCCTTGGCATCCTCGAAATCCTGCATCTCGACCGTGCGCTTGTTGCGGTTGGCGGCAATCAGCGCAGCCTCATTGACCAGATTGGCCAGATCGGCACCGGAGAAGCCAGGTGTACCTCGCGCCAGGATGTCAGCCTTGACGTCCGGATCGATAGGCACCTTGCGCATGTGTACCAGCAGGATCTGTTCACGACCGCGGATATCCGGCAAGCCGACCATGACCTGGCGGTCGAAACGGCCCGGACGCAACAGCGCCTTGTCCAGCACGTCGGCGCGGTTGGTCGCGGCGATGACGATGACGCCGGAGTTGGCTTCGAAACCATCCAGTTCAACCAGCAACTGGTTCAGCGTTTGCTCGCGCTCATCGTTACCACCACCCATGCCACCGCCACGATGACGGCCGACGGCATCGATTTCATCGATGAAAATGATGCAGGGCGCACTCTTCTTCGCCTGTTCGAACATGTCGCGGACGCGGGCTGCACCCACACCGACGAACATTTCAACGAAGTCGGAGCCGGAAATGGTAAAGAACGGCACTTTAGCCTCACCGGCAATGGCTTTCGCCAGTAAGGTCTTGCCGGTACCTGGAGGCCCGACCATCAACACGCCACGCGGAATACGGGCACCCAGCTTCTGGAATTTGCCGGGGTCGCGCAAAAATTCAACCAGTTCGGATACCTGCTCCTTGGATTCATCGCAACCGGCGACATCCGCGAATGTGATCTGATTGGCACTTTCATCCAATTGACGCGCACGGCTCTTGCCGAATGAGAAGGCACCGCCCTTGCCGCCGCCCTGCATCTGGCGCATGAAAAATATCCAGACGCCGATCAGCAGCAACATGGGGAACCATGAAACGAAAATACTCATGAGCAGGGACTGCTCTTCATCCGGCTTGGCTTCAACAATCACGTTGTGTTTCAGCAAATCGGAGACCAGCCAGGGGTCGGAAGGCGCATAGGTATTGAACTTGCGGCCATCATTGGTCTCGCCGCGCAATACGCGCCCATCGATCGTAACCTTGGCGATGTGGCCCTGCTTGACCTGATCGATGAATTGCGAGTAGACCACCTGCCCTTGGGTCGCAGTCTTGGCGCCGAACTGATTGAATACAGTCATCAGCACCAGTGCGACGATCAGCCAGATGGCAATGTTCTTGACGATATTGTTCAAAATCCCGTTCCTTAATTTATTGGGAGTTTACTGCTTAAATTCTAAACCTATTCCTGCGGAAAATCTTGCGTAACATTCATACAGAGGCGCAGTCACGAAAGGTTCTTACGCCTTCCGGACCCCAACAGATAGACTTCGCTGCTACGATCTCTCGATGCCTTCGGTTTTCTGGTGGCGACCTTGTCGAAACCCTGCCGCATATTGCGGACGATCTCCTCGAAGCCGCTACCGTTGAACACTTTGACCAGAAACTGGCCGCCGGGTTTCAACCATTTGTAACTGAAATCCAGCGCCAACTCAGTCAGGTACATGGCATTCGCCTGATCGACGTCACTGATGCCACTTATATTGGGGGCCATATCGGCAATTACAAGGTCTACCGGCATGCCATTTAAAGCAGCCTCCAGCTGGTCGAGCACCACCTGCTCGCGAAAATCCCCCTGGATGAACTGCACGCCGGCAACCGGCTGCATTTCCAGCAGATCGAGGGCGATTACCTTGCCCTGACCCTTGAGCCTTTGCACCGCCACCTGCGACCAGCTGCCGGGCGCCGAGCCCAGATCGACGATGGTCATGCCGGGCTTGATCAGATGATCCCTGTCATCGATCTCGATCAGTTTGTAGGCTGCACGCGCGCGATAGCCATCACGCTGGGCACGTTTGACGTACTCGTCGTTGACGTGCTCCTGCATCCAGCCTTTACTGGTTTTGGATCTCTTCATAGCTGGAACTTTTCATGAGCGAGTGGGCATGTGGTAGAATGCGGGCCTTTTTGAATCAACGAGATACAAGCCTTGAACTCCAAACAAATCACTTATCTGCGTGGCCTTGGTCATCATCTTAACCCTGTTGTCAGCATCGGCAACAACGGCCTGACCGAACAAGTGCTGAAAGAGATCGAACTTGCGCTGAATGCGCATGAACTGATCAAGATCAAGGTTTCCGGCGATGATCGCAACCTGCGTATCAAGATGCTGGAAGAGATATGCGAAAAATCCGGCGCCACTGCCGTGCATCACATCGGCAAGCAACTGGTCATCTATCGTCCTTCGGAAAAATCCAGAATCACCTTGCCTTGAGCACCAGTATCAGGCCCAGCACGCTTTCAACCAGATAAGCGATGCTGGAAACACCATGCCAGGTTCTGAAGCGGTCGGCAAAAATACTCTGCATGACATCCGCCGGCATGGCCTGCGCCTTGAGGCTGGCCAGCAAGGGCTGGATGCCGAAATGCCCGGCCAGCACCAATAACAGCATCGCCAGCACGATCCAGAAAAAACCCTGACGCAAGGCGCCGGTGCCATATCTGACCAGGCGATGGATCATCAGATAAAAGGCCGCGCCGATTCCCACATAGGCCACCAGCGTAAACATCTTGCCGGCCAGCACACCCGCCAGCTGGCGATTCTCCAGTGTGTTGAACAGCGTGGGCGCCACCAGATAGCCTACCGTCCACAAGGCACCAACCCAGGCGGTTACGACGATCAGCGCCAGTTTGTCAGACCAAAGAGGCATCAGATGTACTGCACGTCCAGGATTTCATATGAACGCAGGCCGCTGGGCGCCATGACCTCGGCGACTTCACCGGCAGTCTTGCCGATCAATGCGCGTGCAATCGGAGAGCCGACAGAAATCTTGCCGGACTTGATGTCGGCTTCGTCATCACCAACGATTTGATAGGTGCTGGTGCCGCCGTTGTCCAGGTCTTCGACTTCCACCGTGGCACCGAATACGCAACGACCTTCCGCATTCAAGGTGAGCGGGTCGATGATCTGCGCATTGGACAATTTGGCTTCAATCTCGGCAATACGGCCTTCGATGAAACTCTGACGTTCTTTTGCAGATTCATACTCGGCGTTTTCCGAGAGGTCACCTTGCGCACGCGCTTCAGCGATCGCCTGAATGACCTGCGGACGTTCAACGCTGCGCAAACGCTGCAATTCTTCTTTCAGAAGCTCAGCGCCTCTGATCGTGATTGGAATCTGATTCATCTCTTATTTAGCCTCAGTCTTGTTACATAAAACAAAAACCACACCTGGCAACCAGGCGTGGTTCGGATTCAGGGTCTATCTTATTACTTAGCGAGTTGCTGATGCAAGTTCTGCAGGGACTCCACTTCCAGTTCCTGCATGTGTGCCATGCCGATGCATGCAGCCTTGGCACCCGCCAGTGTCGTGTAGTACGTCACTTTATGCTGCAACGCACTGCGGCGAATCTCATAGGAGTCCGCTACCGCACGCTTGTCTTCGGTGACATTGACAATAAAACTGATATCGCCGTTCTTGATCATGTCCACAATATGCGGGCGACCTTCAGCCACCTTGTTCACAGGTGTCACTTCAAGGCCGGCAGCGGCCAGCGCAGAAGCCGAACCCTTGGTTGCCACCAGCTGGAAGCCAAGATCGGACAGGGCTTGGGCAATCTCCACCACGCGCTCCCGATCTTCACGGCGCACGCTGACAAAGGCCTTGCCACCACTCGGCAACTTGTCACCGGAGCCCAGTTGCGACTTGACGAAAGCTTCGGCAAAGGTGCGGCCGACGCCCATCACTTCACCGGTGGACTTCATCTCGGGACCAAGAATAGTATCGACGCCCGGGAACTTGATGAAAGGGAATACGGCTTCCTTGACCGAATAATACGGCGGCACGATTTCCTTGCGGACGCCCTGATCCTTGAGCTTGGTGCCTATCATGCAGCGTGCAGCGACTTTCGCCAGCTGCAGGCCGCAGGCCTTGGAAACAAACGGCACCGTGCGTGAAGCACGCGGATTGACTTCCAGCACATAGACCGTGTCACCCTGTATCGCAAACTGCACATTCATCAGGCCGACCACACCCAGCGCCTTGGCCATTTTCACGGTCTGTTCGCGCAATTCGTTCTGCAATGCTTCCGACAGGCTGTAAGGCGGCAACGAGCAGGCGGAGTCGCC
>PHCM01000064.1 GCA_002842255.1 Betaproteobacteria bacterium HGW-Betaproteobacteria-2
AAATAGGCGAATATTGCCGGACACACAAACTCTGGCTGCATGTGGATGGCGCACACGGCGCCTCCGCCCTGCTGTCGACCCGGCATCGCGACCTGTTGCGAGGCTTGAAACTTGCCGACTCCGTCATCTGGGACGGCCACAAACTGCTTTATATGCCGGCGACCGTATCGGCCGTGCTCTTCAGGTCGGCGCAAGACAGCTACCTGGCTTTTGCGCAGGACGCTTCCTACCTGTTTCAGGGCGGGAATCACGAAATCGAAACCTACAACGTCAGCTACCGCACGCTGGAATGCACCAAACGCATGATGGCATTGAAGTTGTGGACCGCCTTCTCGCTGTACGGGGTTGAGGGACTGGCGACCTTGGTCGATGAGGCATTCGCCAAGGCGCAGATATTTGCCGGAATGCTACAGGCGCACCCTGATTTTGAGCTGCTGATGATGCCGCAAACCAATATCGTCTGCTTCCGGCATCTGGTAAAGGAAGTTTCAGGCGAAGAGTCGAACCGGCACCAGGCCGACTTGAGGAAAAAGATTGTCGAAGGCGGCCAGTTTCATCTGACCCAGGTCGAACTGCATGGCAAGCTGTGGCTGCGCACGACGCTGATGAACCCATTCACACAGCAGGAACACCTGCAGGCTTTGATGGATTGTATCGTCAGCGCCTGAATGGATTTTCTGACGCCAGCAGGTGTTCGTAGCCCGTCTGGTAATTAGGATAGCGCAGACTAAAGCCACTATCGAGCATGCGCCGATTACTCAAACGCTTGCCACCTGCAACCGCTGGTATTGGCACTGCCGTCATATCCACGCCCTGCTTGGCAGCCAGCCAACGCAGCACTTCATGCTGCGGCACAGGATCGCTGTCGGTCACTAGGTACAAAGTTGCCAGCCCCTCACCCATGTCTGCCTTGGTCACGCAGCGCGCGATGAACGCGGCGGCATCATCCCGATGAATACGATTGGTCCAGCTGTTGTTTGATGGCCATGCCTGTGGAGTCCTGGCCAGTTGCAGCAAGCGCGTCCTGCCGGGACCATAGATGCCGGAAAGTCTCAATATGGTGTGAGGGATATCGAACGTATTCAGCAGGGACTCCGCATCCTGCAACCGCTGACCGCCGAAGTCGGAAGGCTGTGCCGGACTGTCCTCATCCAGCCAGTCATGGGTCTGCCGACCATAAACCCGCGTACTGGAAACGAAAAAGACATGGCGCAAGGACTTGCATGGTTTCAACACGGCCAATACATTGCGCAAGCCTTCGACATAATGCGCCTTGTAACTCTCGTCGGTCTGCGCATCGGCAGCAACGCAATACAGCAGAATTTTCGGCTTAACGGTGGTCAATTGCTGCAGACTGGCGGCATCGGTGATGTCGGCCTGGACCAACTTTACCCCTGTCGCTAACGGCGCCCGGCTGCGTCTGACCCCGGTCACTGCAAAACCCTGCTGATTCAAAAGGCCGGCAACAGCGCCACCCAGATCGCCGCAACCGACGATCAGGACTGGGGTGACCATGAACCCTGCAGGTATTTTTCCAACCAGAATAGCGCGATGATGGTTTTTCCGTCCGTAATCTCGCCCGTCTGCACCATGCGCAGGCAGTCCTGGTAATGCACTTCGAAGATCTGCAGCGCCTCGTCGGCATCACGTTGATGTTGCCCCGCCGTCAGACCACGTGCCAGATAGATGTGGATGATTTCGTCGGAATATCCGATACAGGGATGCTGCGCGGCCAGATAGATCCATTCGCTGGCCGTATAACCGGTCTCCTCCTGCAGTTCACGCTGGCCGGTAAAAAGCGGATCCTCGTTCGGGTCGATTTTGCCGGCAGGCAATTCAATAAAAACCTGCCGAAGCGGATAGCGGAACTGCCGTTCCAGTACCAGCCGACCGTCTTCCAGCATGGGGATGACCAGCACCGCACCCGGATGCATGATGTATTCTCGCTCGCCTTCACGACCGCTGGGCAGCAAGACCCGGTCACGTTTGACCCGCATGAAACAGGTGTGCGGAATATCCTGCGAAGACAAACAACGCTCCGTCAGTTCATCGGAACTGTCCAGGTCTCCGTCGACCAGTGCAGCAGGTTTACTGCTTGCTGAACTGCTCATTGGCAATCAACCATTGACCATTGATCCTCTGCAGGGACAACGTCTTCAATCCGACATCGCGATGATTGGCAGCCTGATATGTCTGCGTGAAGGTCACGGTAGCCTTGTCCGCATCCTGCAACTCCATCTGAAGGCTGGATATATCGATCTGCAGATCCTTTGCCGTTTTGATCCTGTCGGCCCGCTGCTGACGCCATGCTGCATGACTACGCAATCCACCCGTGAAATCGGCCTTGTAGAAAGCCAGGTAATCGCTGACGCGTTGCTGCTGCCAGGCCAGGCGCCAGGCTTCGAGACGCTCACTGATGACGGCCTCGTCATTGACACTATTGATCACTGGCTGCGGAACTACATCTTTTTGCGCAATTGGTTCTATCGGCAAAGGTGCGGCATCTTGAACCCGGCCCTCGGTGGATGACTGCGCATCCGATCCTGTTGCAACGGGGGCCGCAGCAATTGTATCCGGCTCCAGTACTGTGGCCTTGTCTATCGGCTTGAAACCGAGTTTGGCCTGCTGCGTCCTGGCAGATTGCACGATCTCGAGATCCTTGCCTTTGGCTGTCGCCGCGGCATCGATGATCTGCTGATAGGTGTTATGCGCCAGCGCCAGTTTGCCGCTCTGCTGATAGAGCTGGCCCTGTTTCAACTTCACGGCAAGGTTGTTTGGCTGCAAACGAGACGCCTGTTCGAGTTTGGAGGTGGCGACATCCCAGCGGCTGTCATGAATGGCAGCATCGGCATCCACCATCAGGGTATTGAATTCCGCGTCTGGCAGAATGTCGTTGACGCTGCAGGCCTGCAGGCCGAAGACGAGGCATGCCGCAATGGCAAGAGATTGAATCTGTACGTATACGTTTTTCATGGTCAGAGTTGACTCCCTGCAAAGGTTATCGGCTCTGGCGTGGCACCCCTGCCCGCTAATTTCAGCTACGTTGCCAGAAATATTTGTAAACAAAGCCCGGAAAGGCAAACACAACAAAAAGACTGGCGGTAACGGCATAGAACTCCCAGTTCTGATTTGCCGCCTGCCCCATGGTTGCGCGCTCAGTATAAAAGGCAACAGCGCCCATGACAAAGTACAGCACGACCAGCTCGAGCAGACACCAGCCGAAATTTTTCGGCTGCTGTTTCAATGGAATCACATAGAACAGGCGATTGGAAAACCAGGGCAGATTGGCGACCAGGAAAATCAGCAGCAACAGTACGGTATTCGTCATTGTGTGATCCGGTTAGATACTGTTGAAAATGGCATAGGCGGAGATCCCCATCAGAATCTGCGGCATCAGGCCCAGCGCCAGCAAAGCCAGCGCATTGACGCTGAGCATCACGCGCATGCCGTTCGGTGCCACAATCGGGCTCTTGCCCTCGGGTTCATCGAAGTACATGAGCTTGACCACGCGCAGATAATAGAAAGCGCCGACCGCCGCCATCAATACGGCGAAGATGACGACCCCAACAAAGCCGGCCTCCAGCGCCGCCTGCAGCACGGTGAACTTGGCATAGAAACCAAGGGTCGGCGGTACACCCGCCATGGAGAACATGACGATCATCATGAGGAAGGCGTTCCATGGGCTGCGCTGATTAAGTCCCTTGAGATCATTCAGGTTTTCGGCTTCAAAACCCTGACGCGACAGCAGCAGGATCATGCCGAAACCGGCCAGCGTCATCAGCACATAGGCAGAGACATAGAACATGGAAGACGCGAAGCCATTGAGGCTGGCGCTCATGATACCGAACAGCAGGAAGCCGATATGTGAGATGGTTGAATAGGCCAGCATGCGCTTGAGGTTGGTTTGCGCAATCGCCGTGACGTTACCGATGATGATGGAGAGCACGGCCATGATCACCAGCATGCCCTGCCAGTCGACGGCCAGCACATAGAGGCCCTGCACCAAGAGACGGATGACCATGGCGAAGGCGGCCAGCTTGGGGACGGAACCGATCAGCATGGTCATCGCCGTTGGCGCACCATGGTAAACGTCCGGCACCCACATCTGGAACGGCACGGCACCCAGCTTGAAGGCGAGGCCGGCGACGATGAACACCAGACCCAGAATCAGCATGGAATAGGTCGGAGCACCCTGGGTCAGGGAGTTACCTACCTCAATGATATCCAGGCTGCCGGTCGCTCCGTACATCATGGACATGCCGTAGAGCAGCATGCCGGAAGCCAGCGCACCCAGCACGAAATACTTCATCGCCGCTTCGGTCGCGCGCGGATTGTCGCGATCCAGCGCCACCAGCGCATAGAGGCAGAGCGACAACAGTTCAAGGCCCATATAGAGCGTCAGGAAGTTCTGGCCGGAAACCATGATCATCATGCCGACCATAGCGAACAGAACCAGCGCGTAATACTCGCCGCGGAACATGCCGCGTAGCGTCAGGTACTGCCGCGTGTAGACGAACATGATGGCGGTGCCGATATAGATCATGACCTTCAACACATCCGACATCGGATCATCGACGAACATGCCGGTAAAGGCGTAACTGACGGCCGGTGTATGCGTCAGGATGGTAATGGCGGCGGCACCGGCCAGTGTCAGCTGGGAAAAGACATAGATCAGCACACGGTTGCTCGGCTTGAGGAACAGGTCCAGCAGCAGGATGAACATCGCCATGCCGAGTACGAATATCTCGGGTAGAGCGGAGATCAAGTCAGGAAGAATTTCGTTCATGGGTTTATCTCAATCTCAGAATCCGGCTGGCAGCTTGCTATGCGCCATATGTGACAGCAACTGTGTAACGGTGGCATTGGTCATTTCCGTGATAGGCGCGGGATACAAGCCGAAGCCCAGCACCAGCACTGCCAGCACGCCCAGAATCAGAAACTCGCGCTTGTTGATGTCCTTCAACTCGGCCACATGTGCATTGGCGACCTCGCCGAAGAACACGCGCTTGACCATCCACAGGGTATACGCCGCACCGAAGATCAGCGTCAACGCGGCAAGGAAGGCGTACCAGAAGTTGACCTGCATCGAACCGAGGATGACCAGGAACTCGCCGACGAAGCCGGAGGTGCCGGGCAGGCCGGCATTGGCCATGGCGAACAGCACGGCAAAGGCAGCAAAGGTCGGCATGGTATTGACCACGCCGCCGTAAGCGGAAATCTCGCGGGAATGCACGCGGTCATACAATACGCCGACACAGAGGAACATGGCGGCCGAAATGAAACCGTGCGAAATCATCTGCACGATGGCGCCTTCCAGACCGAGCGGGTTGAAAATGAACATGCCGAGCGTGACGAAGCCCATGTGCGAGATGGAGGAATAGGCGATCAGCTTCTTCATGTCCTTCTGTGCCAGCGCGACAAAGGCGATGTAGACAATGGAGATCAGCGACAGCGTGATCATGAAACCGGCCAGATAGTGCGAGGCATCCGGTGCGATCGGCATGGCGAAGCGCAGGAAGCTGTAGGCGCCCAGCTTCAACATGATGGCCGCCAGCACGACGGAACCACCGGTCGGCGCCTCGACGTGCGCATCCGGCAGCCAGGTATGCACCGGCCACATCGGAATCTTGACGGCAAAGGCCATGAAGAAGGCGAAGAAGATCAGGATCTGTACCGGCAGTGTCAGCGGCAACTGGTAATAATCGGTAACAGCGAAACTATCGGTCTGGTGATAGAGATAGATGAAAGCCACCAGCATCAGCAGTGAGCCGAGCAGCGTATAGAGGAAGAACTTGATGGTGGCGTAAACACGATTCGGCCCACCCCAGATACCGATGACAAGGAACATCGGAATCAGCATCGCTTCCCAGAACACGTAATAGAGAATGGTATCCAGCGCGCTGAAGACACCGATCATGAGACCGGACATGATGAGGAAGGACGCCATGTACTGCGCCACCCGCTTCTCGATGACTTCCCAGCCAGCGACCACGACGATCATGGTCATGAAACTGGTCAGCAGGATCAGCGGCACCGAAATGCCGTCGACACCAAGGTGATAATGGATATTGAAGGCCGGAATCCAGCTCAATCTTTCCTGGAACTGGAAACCGCCATTGGCAAAATCGAATCCGGTATAAAGCGGCAATGTTGCCAGGAAACCGGCAATCGAACCGGTCAGCGCCAGCCAGCGAGCGAGACAAGCGCGGCGGTCGTCACCGGTGAACAGCACCAGGATACCGGCCAGTATGGGCACCCAGATGGCAAGACTGATAATAGGAAGTTCGGTCATCATTTTCTTTTTATACCTTCATGAAGAAGGTCAGCAGGAGGAACGCGCCAATGATCATGGCGAAGGCATAGTGATAGATCAGGCCTGACTGCAGCTGGCGGATGATGCCGGACAGGCGGCCGATCAGTCTGGCCGTGCCGTTGACCACAGCACCGTCAATCAGCTTGACGTCGCCGATCTGCCAGAACTTGTTGCCGAGCCAACGTGAACCGGCAGCAAAGAACTTGTCGTTGAAGCTGTCGAAACCATACTTGTTATCGAGGATGCGATAGACCAGATTGAAGCGCTGCCCGATGGCGGCCGGGATATCCGGGCGCTTCATGTAGAAGAACCATGAGAGCACAACGCCGGACAATGCCAGCCAGAACGGCCAAGTCTGCAGGCCGTGCAGTGCCATCGCCGCTGCACCGTGGAAATGGCTGGCAAGCACACTCATGGCAGGATGCACGGATTGGTCGACGTGGATCACGCCCTTGAAGAAGTCGCCGAACAGCATGGGTTCGATGGCGATATAGCCGATAAACACCGAAGGAATCGCCAACAGGACCAATGGCAGGGTCACCACCCATTTCTGCTCGTGCGGTTTCTCGTGCGGAGCCAGACCATGATGCTCGTCATGACCGTGTGCATCGTCGTGTGCTGCATCGTGATGCCCAGCCTCCATCCAGCGCTCCTTGCCGTGGAACACAAGGAAATACATGCGGAAGGAATAGAAGGCGGTGACGAAGACGCCGGCCAGCACGGCAAAATAGGCAAAGCCGCTACCGGCGATGTCGGAGAATTTCACCGCTTCGATGATGGAATCCTTGGAATAGAAGCCGGAGAACAGCGGCGTACCGATCAGGGCCAGCGAGCCGATCAGCGAAGTGATCCAGGTGATGGGCATGTACTTGCGCAAACCGCCCATGTTGCGGATGTCCTGGTCGTGGTGCATGGCCATGATGACGGAACCGGCGGCGAGGAACAGCAAGGCCTTGAAGAAAGCGTGCGTCATCAGGTGGAACATCGCCACCGAGTAGGCCGACACACCGAGCGCAACCGTCATATAGCCCAGTTGCGACAGCGTGGAATAAGCGACGACGCGCTTGATGTCGTTCTGAATGATGCCGAGGAAACCCATGAACAGTGCGGTGATGGCGCCGATGATGAGCACGAAGGACAGCGCCGTAGTCGATAGTTCATACAGCGGCGACATGCGCGCCACCATGAAGATACCAGCCGTGACCATGGTCGCCGCGTGAATCAGGGCGGAAATCGGCGTCGGGCCTTCCATCGAGTCCGGCAGCCAGACATGCAACGGCACCTGCGCCGACTTGCCCATGGCGCCGATGAACAGCAGGATGCAAATCACGGTCATCAGCGACCAGTCCACGCCAGGAATCACTTGTACCGTATTCCCCGCCATTTGCGGCGCCACCGAAAACACGGCGGCATAGTCCAGGCTGCCGAGGAAAAAGAGCACCATGCCGATGCCAAGCAGGAAGCC
>PHCM01000065.1 GCA_002842255.1 Betaproteobacteria bacterium HGW-Betaproteobacteria-2
CGGCGCTCTGGAACAGGCCTTTATGGTCGCGCAGCGCTCCGGTGAATGCCCCTTTGCTGTGGCCGAACAATTCCGACTCAAGCAATTGTTCCGGGATCGCCCCGCAATTGATGGCAATGAAAGGTTGGTCGCGGCGCGGACTGGCCTGATGGATGGCGCGTGCGAACAACTCCTTGCCGGTACCGCTCTCGCCCTGGATCAACACACTGGCATCGGAGCTGGAGATGAGTTTGGCCTGCCCCAGCAGGTTCTCCATCTGCGGGCTGCGCGTCATGATTTCGGCGCGCCAGCTTTCGACGTCCTCGTCCTGCTTGCCGGCATGGGCGCCGGCAGTTGTGCGCAGTGCGGCTTCCACCTGTTGTAGCAGGGATTTGCTGTCGAATGGTTTGGTCAGGAAGCCGAATACACCGCGCTGTGTTGCATCTACGGCTTCCGGGATGGAGCCATGGGCCGTCAGCATGATCAGCGGCAGTGCAGGATCGCTCTGATGTATGGCATCGAACAACGAGAGCCCGTCCATGCCGGGCATGCGCAAATCGCTGATGACCAGTGCCGGTCGGTTGATGGCAATCTGGGCCAGTGCTTCCTCGCCATTGCTGGCCGACATGGTCTGATAACCGGCAGCATTCAGCCGCATGTTCAGCAGTTTCAGGATATCCGGGTCATCATCGACTGTCAGTATGCGTTTGCCAGCCTGGCTATCCAGGGCTTGCGTACTTGTGCCGCTCATTTCTTGACTCCCTGGTCGCGGTCGACCATCGTTTTCTCAATATTCTTCAAATCATCGAGTTTCTTTTGCAGTTCGTCCAGTTTCTGCTGGCTTGCATCAGCACGTTTCTGCTCGTCCCGGGCTTTCTGCGCGGATTTGCTCATTTCACTGATGTAGTTGCGCATGATGGCGGCGAGCATCAGGCTCTCTTCGTCCAGGCGTTTTTCTGCAGCCGCTTCGTCCAGCAGTGCCAGTGCTTTTGGGGCGTCGCGCAACTGGCTGTCGGGCAGGCCGTAAGCCATGGCCAGCATTAATTTCGACTGCGCATTGTAGGCAGCGGCCTGATTCAGTCGGGTCAGTTCCTTGCGCTGTGCTTCAAGTGGGAGTTTCGTAAAATCCTGCGAGAAAGCTAGAATGCTCCTGAAATCTGATCTGGACAGATAAGTATCCGCGACCGGGGCATGGCTATCCCCCTTGCCTGAATTCTGAGGCAACTGGGCGCAGCCGGCCAAGGCCAGCATTATCGCTGTCAGGTAGAACAGGCGTGGCGGATTGAACACATTCATGGGGTGGGCACTTTTATCCATTATCTCCGGACTCCAATGGTAAACGTACACAGAAATGTGCACCATAGTCCGATGGTACCAAGCTGATTTCTCCGCCATGGGCATCAACATACTCTTTCGCTATCGACAGGCCAAGGCCGCTACCGCTGACCAGGCTTTCATACGAGCCGCTGCCGCGATAGAAGGGCTCGAACAGGCGGTAACGATCGGCGGGCAATACCCCCGGCCCCTGGTCATGGATTTCCAGGATGCCGGATTGTTCGGACCGTTTGACGGTGATGTGGATGGTGCCGCTTTGCGGCGTGTATTTAATGGCATTTGAAATCAGGTTGTCGATGATGGTTTGCAGTTTTTCCCTGTCCGCCATCAGCGTCAGCGGCTGATAGTCGTGCGTGATCCTGATCTGCTTGCTGCCGAGACTCAGCGCGTAATGCGCAAGCACCGCGTCCATGATGGCAATGACATCCACGCGTTGCTTGATGAGTTCGGCCTTCCTGGAATTGACTGCCGTGTAGCTCAGCAGATTCTCGATCATCTTTTGCAGACGCAGGCTGCTCTCGCGCAAGATACCGGCGATTTCGCGCTGCTGCGGGCTGAGTTGGCCACCGACTTCATCGTGCAATAGCTCGCTGCCTTCGCGTATCGCGGTCAGGGGCGTTTTGAGCTCGTGCGAGACGTGACGCAGAAACCGTTGTTTCTGCTGTTCCAGTTCCAGTAACTGCTGACGCAGCCAGTCCAGCCGTTCGCCCAGATTGCGCAAGTCGCCCGGTCCGTCGATGCCGATGGGTTCTGAGTATTCGCCATTGCCAAGACGACGTATCGCCGCGTCCATGCGCCGGATCGGCTGGGCGACCAGGAAGGTGATGATGAGGGCGGCTATCAGTGCAACCGGGACCAGGGTGATGGTTTGCTGCAGCATCATTTTTTGCGTCTGTTGCGCGGCCTCGGAGAGGGCGGCTGACTCCAGATCGATCAGCCGATTGTTTTCCGCCAGAATATTCTGCGCCTGGGCCGATAGATCAAGGAAGCGGGCCACGATACTTTCTGGCGGCGCCAGTGCATGGGTCTGGATCAGGATATCGGTATGCAGTGCGGCTTCATCCTTGGCCAGTTTGTCCAGCGCCTGACGTTGGTCCTGCCCC
Organism: Betaproteobacteria bacterium HGW-Betaproteobacteria-2; assembly: GCA_002842255.1. Taxonomy (GTDB): domain Bacteria; phylum Pseudomonadota; class Gammaproteobacteria; order Burkholderiales; family Methylophilaceae; genus UBA6140. The sequence goes on from PHCM01000065.1 coordinate 2,418, forward strand.
AGGGGGATTGCACTCAGTTCGAGGATGGCGCCATTGAATTTTTCCTGCGCGACCTTGTAGTTGTCCAGTAGTAGTTTGTCCTGCAATACGAAGTATTGTCTTGCGCTGCGTTCCATCTGGCTGAGTTGTTCGATCAGCACGCGGCTGGTACGGGTTGCCTGTACCGCCTGCGCCAGCGTGCTCTGGCTTTGCTCCGCCAGCCGGTCGACATGCAGCATGGCATTGCCGAAGGCAAACAGCAGTGGCAGCATGGCCAGCATGAAGCCGATCAGCAGCAGTTTGAGGAAGGAATTCGGATAACTGATACGCAATTTGGTTTTCGCTATGGCGTCGCTATTGTTGGAACGAGTGTTAAAACGAGTCAAATCAACACTAAGTGCAAATCGGCAGCATGTGATAGCAGAACAGAAAGTATAATTGAGGCATGACATCCCTCTCACTCATTGTGGCCGTTGCCAGCAACGGCACCATCGGCATCAACAATACGCTGCCCTGGCACTTGCCGGAAGATCTGAAACGTTTTCGCGCATTGACTACGGGCCATCATATCATCATGGGTAGAAAAACCTATGAGTCACTGAATCGGCTGCTGCCGGACAGGACAACGGTCATCGTCACGCGTAACAGGGATTATGCGGTGCCCGGCGCGGTCATCACTCATTCCCTGCAGGAGGCTGTGGCAAGTTGCGGTGATGATCCGGAGGCTTTTCTGATTGGCGGTGCGGAACTCTATGCCGAAGGATTCGAGCTGGCGGATAAACTCTACCTGACGGAGATCCATGCCGAGTATGAAGGTGATGCGTTTCTACCGGATTTCGACCGTCAGCAGTGGCGGGAGATCGCGAGAGAGTCCCACGTATCCGCCAACGGCCTGTCTTTCAGCTATGTGACGTATCTCCGCGTTCGGCAAGCCTGACCGGGGAAACACTACCAACCATCAGGGCTGCGTGACGCAATCCACGTAATACATGGACTTGCCATCGACGTTACCCTTGACCAGACCGTGCACATCGGTTTCGAAACCGGGGAAACGCTCATTGAAGTCGCGGGCGAATTTCAGGTAATTCACAATCTTCTTGTTGAACTGCTCACCCGGGATCAGCAGCGGAATGCCCGGCGGGTAAGGGGTCAGCAGCACAGCCGTGATGCGGCCTTCAAGGTCGTCGATGGGTACCCGGTCGATCCTGCGGTGAGCCATGCGGGCAAAGGCATCGGTCGGTTTCATGGCGGGTACCATGTCGGACAGATACATTTCCGTCGTCAGGCGGGCGACGTCATTGGCCTTGTAGACTTCATGAATCTGCGTGCTGAGGTCGCGCAGGCCCACGCGCTCGTAGCGCGGATGCTTGGCAACGAATTCGGGCAGCACCTTCCAGCATGGCTGATTCTTGTCGTAGTCGTCCTTGAACTGTTGCAGGGCGGCCACCATGGTGTTCCAACGGCCCTTGGTGATGCCGATGGTGAACATGATGAAGAAGGAATAGAGACCGGTTTTCTCGACGATGACCCCGTGTTCGGCCAGATATTTGGTGACGATGGCGGCCGGTATGCCGAATTCCTCGGAGAATGAGCCATCAACGTCCAGTCCGGGTGTGATGATGGTGGCCTTGATCGGGTCCAGCATGTTGAAACCCTCGGCCAGGTTGCCGAAGCCGTGCCAGCGTTCGTTGGCTTTCAGCATCCAGGCTTCGCGTTCTTCCAGGCCCTCTTCCGACAGGTCGTTCGGTCCCCAGACCTTGAACCACCAGTCGGTGCCCCATTCCTCGTCCACCTTGCGCATGGCGCGGCGGAAATCCAGCGCTTCACGCAGGGACTCCTCGACCAGTGCGGTACCGCCCGGTGCTTCCATCATGGCGGCAGCCACGTCGCAGCTGGCGATGATGGAGTACTGCGGACTGGTGGAAGTGTGCATCAGGTAGGCTTCATTGAAGACATCCCGGTCCAAGCGGTTTTCCTCAGCATCCTGCACCAGAATCTGCGAGGCTTGCGAGAGGCCGGCCAGCAGCTTGTGCGTGGATTGCGTCGAAAACACCATGGAGCTCTTGCAGCGCGGACGGTCAGCACCAATCGCATGGTAGTCGCCGTAGAAGTCGTGGAAAGTCGCATGCGGCAGCCAGGCTTCGTCGAAATGCAGGGTATCGATCTTGCCGTCCAGCATTTCCTTGATCTCTTCGACGTTATAGAGCACGCCGTCATAGGTCGATTGCGTGATGGTCAGCACACGCGGCTTGGCGTTCTTGTCGGTGGCGAACGGGTTGGCAGCGATCTTCTTCTTGATGTTCTCCCAGGCGAATTCCTCTTTCGGGATCGGGCCGATGATGCCGAAGTGGTTGCGGGTCGGCATCAGGAATACCGGAATCGCGCCGGTCATGATGATGGAATGCAGGACCGACTTGTGGCAGTTGCGATCGACGACGACGATATCGTCCGGCGCGACAGTCGAGTTCCAGACGATCTTGTTGGAAGTCGAGGTGCCGTTGGTGACGAAATACAGATGGTCGCAATTGAAGATGCGCGCGGCGTTGCGTTCGGAAGCGGCGACCGGGCCGGTATGGTCGAGCAGCTGGCCGAGTTCGTCCACTGCGTTGCAGACGTCGGCGCGCAGCATGTTCTCACCGAAGAACTGGTGGAACATCTGGCCGACCGGCGATTTCAGGAAAGCCACGCCGCCGGAGTGGCCAGGGCAGTGCCAGGAATAGGAGCCATCGGCCGCGTAATGCACCAGTGCGCGGAAGAACGGCGGCGCCAGACTGTCGAGATAGGTACGGGCTTCCCGCACGATATAGCGGGCGACGAATTCCGGCGTATCTTCATGCATGTGGATGAAGCCGTTGAGCTCACGCAGGATCTCGTTGGGGATATGGCGCGAGGTGCGGGTTTCACCGTGCAGGAAAATCGGGATTTCTTCGTTGCGGTAGCGGATCTCATCGACGAACTTGCGCAGGTTCTCCAGCGCTTCCGGTTTTTCCTCGACGATTTCTTCATCGTCGATTGACAGGATGAAGGCGGAAGCGCGGCTTTGCTGTTGCGCGAAGGAGGTCAGGTCGCCGTAGCTGGTCACACCCAGCACTTCGTAACCTTCATCCTCGATGGCTTTGGCCAGCACACGGATACCGAGCCCCGATGAGTTCTCGGAACGGAAATCTTCGTCAATGATGACGACTGGGAATCTGAATTTCATAGGTTGTCCGTGATGCTGATGGCTAAAGGTGTAAGAGCGCCGAATATAGCATGTATACGCGCCGAGGCAAGTGCCTTGCCCTAGCAGGCCGTTGAAAAACTACTGCGGTGGCCGTCTGCGACGTTGCGCGGTGCTCGCTCCCTCGCCTATCTACTTGATATGTCTCGGTCGCTGTGCTCCGTGCGCCTTGCATCCTGCCATCCTCGCAACGTTTTTCAACGGCCTGCTAAATTTTAGGCAGCGTGACCCCGACCTGGCCCTGATACTTGCCGCCACGGTCCTTGTAGGAGGTTTCGCAGACATCGTCTTCGTCCGCTTCGAAGAACAGTACCTGCGCGCAACCCTCGTTGGCGTAGATCTTGGCCGGCAGCGGGGTGGTGTTGCTGAATTCCAGCGTGACGTAGCCTTCCCATTCGGGCTCGAAAGGCGTGACGTTGACGATGATGCCGCAACGCGCATAGGTTGATTTGCCCAGGCAGACAGTCAGTACATTACGCGGGATGCGGAAGTATTCCACGGTGCGGGCCAGTGCGAAGGAGTTGGGCGGGATGATGCAGTAATCCGCGCTCACTTCGACGAAGGAATTCGGGTCAAAATTCTTCGGGTCAACAATGGTGCTGTTGAGGTTGGTGAAGAGCTTGAATTCGCGCGAGCAGCGGATATCGTAGCCATAGCTCGAGGTGCCGTAGGAAACCAGACGTTGGCCATCCGGCGTCTGTTTTACCTGGCCTGGTTCGAATGGCTCGATCATGCCGTGTTGCTCGGCCATTCTGCGTATCCACTTGTCGGACTTGATGCTCATGCTCTTCCCTTTATTCGATTGAAAACGGCCGCGATCACTCGCGGCCGTGGTCATGTGCTCAGTTTAGTGTGCGTCGCCGCCCAGTTCAATGCTGTAGCGCCAGAACTGGTCTTCGGATTCGAAGATGACCTTCGAGGCTTCCGGGTCGGAGCTACCGGCAGGATACTGGTGCACCGGCTTGCGGTCCTTGGCCCAGGCTTCGATGATCGGGTCAACCAGACGCCATTGCGCTTCCACTTCGCTGATGTGCAGGTATTGTGAATTGTCGCCTTCGATCAGGTTGAGCAGCAGGGCTTCATAAGCGTCGATGGATTCGTCACCTTCCTGGCGGTTGGCTGCATCCAGTTGAATGGTGCGGGTCGCGATGTCCAGGCCCGGGATCTTCGATTGGATTTCCATCTTGATGCATTCGCGCGGCTGAATGCCGATGATCAGCCAGTTCTGCTGCTGGCCGTCCTGGCCAAGCTGCAATGGCGCCTTCTTGAAGCGGATGGAAATACGGGTATCGGCTTCGTGCAGACGCTTGGCTGTGCGAATGTAGAACGGCACACCTTTCCAGCGCGGATTATCGATAAAGAGCTTGAGCGCTGCGTAGGTTTCCACCACGCTGTCGTTATTACCCAGTTCTTCCAGGTAGCCTGGTACTTTCTCGCCCTTGATTTCACCTGCGGCATATTGTGCACGGAAGGCATGCTTTTCCAGCTCGTTGACCGGAATCGGGCGGATGGCTTCCAGCACCTTGATCTTCTCGTTGCGGATGCCTTCCGGAGTCAGGTCTTTCGGCATTTCCATGGCAGTCAGCGCCAGGGTTTGCAGAATGTGGCTCTGGATCATGTCGCGCAGTGCGCCGGTGGCATCATAGAACTGGGTGCGGTCGCCGACGCCCAGCATCTCGGTGTTGGTGATCTGTACGTGGTCGATGTATTCGTTGTTCCAGATCGGTTCCAGGATGGTGTTGGCAAAGCGTTGCAGCAGGATATTCTGCAGTGCGGATTTGCCCAGATAGTGGTCGATGCGGTAGATCTGGCTTTCTTTCAGGTGCTTGCTGATGGAAGCCTGTAGCGCCTGCGCACTTGGCAGATCGGTCCCGAACGGTTTCTCGATCACCACGCGGCGCCAGCCATTGGATTCATCGGTCAGACCTGCACCGGCCAATTGGTCGACAATCGTTGCAAAGTCGGAAGGACGCACAGACAGGAAGAACGCCATGTTCTGCGGGAACACGGAAGCATCGGACAATGTCTGTTTCAGCTTCGCAAAAGCATCCGGATCGGTAGGCGGGTTGCCATGATAGTGCTGGCGCTCGATAAAGCGCTTGAAAACTTCCTGATCGTAGCCCTTGGGGAATTTTGCATCCAGCATGCCCTTGATCTCT
>PHCM01000066.1 GCA_002842255.1 Betaproteobacteria bacterium HGW-Betaproteobacteria-2
GCGGACCGCCCCGGTCCCAGGTCACGGTCAGGCCGACGTTATCGCGATCGATATCCTGATGGTCGACGAAAGTGCCGGAGCGCTCGATCTCGCCGTTGAGGCGGATGCCGAGGCCACTGTCGCCGATGCCGGTCGTCAGGTCGAAACCACCGATCTGCATGTCGTACTGACCGAGGGTGACATGGGCACTGCCGGAGAAATCGCGCTCCGGACGCTTGGTAATCATGTGGATGCTGCCGCCCAGACCTTCCATGCCAAGGGCGACACTACCCGGCCCCTTGATGATTTCGACCCGCTCAACATTGCTGAAGGCCGACTGGTCGACATCCTCGAAATAGAGCTGGCGGAAACCGTTGCGCGTGACCGAAGCATCGAAGCCGCGCAGCTTCCAGGACATACTGGCAAATGGTGCAGTTCTGCTATTGCCGCTGTAGGCAGATGGCACGCTTTTCAGCACATCGCCCACATCGATCGCCCCGCTGTCCTGGATCTGCGCCCAGTTGATGGCCTGGCTACTCTGCGGCACGATCAGATTATCTGCCTGAAAGCGGGTCACTGCCGTCGATTGCGGTGTCGCATACTTTGCCGACATGTCCATCGCGCCATATACATCAATATCCGGCAGGCTGATATCCGTAACTCCGGCCAATTTTTGCCCTTCTGCATGATCGGCACTCTCGGCCGCTAAAGCAGTGCCGCAAAGCAATGCAGCTGACAGAATCAGCATATTCTTGCTCAAACTCATGTTAACCCCCTGTTTTTATTGTGTGTGCATTCTAGGTGCAAGCGCTGACGGAGGAAATGCGACATATAGTCGCAGCCAGCGAATAGCACAGCAGGCTCCACAATCGGCCGGATGAACCATCGCGGCAATTTGTCGCAACAAAGTTCATGCATTGCGCGCTAAAATCGGAACATGTTCGCCAGACATTTCCATCCGCATACCGCCGCGACCAAAAACCTGCGCCGCCTGTTCTGGGTGCGCAATGTCGTCATCGGCTTCCTGGCGTCAATTGCACTGCTGCTGCATTACCTCAATATTCCCTTGAGCCCCTGGCCGATAGCTGTGGCTCTGGGCGCCATGCTGTTGCTGAATGTCATGACCTGGTGGCGCCTGCGCGATCCGGTCGGCGTCAGCGAAACCGAGCTGCTGGTGCAATTGCTGGGGGATATCGTCGCGCTGACGACGCTGTTCTATTTCACCGGCGGCTACAGCAACCCTTTCGTCTGGATGTATCTACTGCCGCTGGCGATTGCCGCCGTTGCGCTCAACACGCTTTATGTCTGGCTGATTGCCGGGCTGGCCGTACTCAGTTATTCCATGCTGGTATTCTTCCACATCCCCTTATCCCACCTGCATGTGCATGCCGGAGTCGGCATGGATCTCGATATCCATCTGGTCGGCATGTGGCTGGGCTTTGTGGTCAGCGCCGGCATCTTTGCCTTTTTCGTCACCCGTATCGGGCAAAACCTGCGTGAGTATGACCGCATCACGGCAGAAGCACGGGAATCGGCGCTGGAGAGTGAGCGCATGCTCGCACTCGGCGCACTGGCCACGGCGGCCGCGCACGAACTGGGGACGCCGCTGGCAACCATGGCCGTGCTGACCCGCGAAATGAGCGAAGAATATGCCCATATCCCGGAGTTGCAGCAGGATCTCGATCTACTGCGCAAACAAGTCGATCGCTGCAAGGACATTCTGACTTCGCTGACCTCTTCGGCAGGGGATGCCCGTGCGGTCGACGCCAACGGCATCGCGCTCGATGATTTCCTCGAAAACACCATCCAGCGCTGGCGTGACATTCGCCCTGCAGTGCAATTGAGCTGTGCCTTCAAGGGCAGCACCCCGGCGCCAAAGATCGTCACCGACCTGGCTCTGGGCATGGCACTGATCAACCTGCTGGACAATGCAGCTGATGCATCGCCGGAGCGCGTGGACATAGAAGGCGAATGGGATCATTCGCTGCTGACATTGCATATACGGGACTACGGTGCAGGCCTGACGGAAGAAGCGGCACGGCATGCGGGCACGCCATTCTTTACCACCAAACGCGAAGAAGGCATGGGGCTGGGCCTCTATCTTTCCCGCATCATCCTCGGACGCTTCAATGGCAGCGTGAATCTGGACAAGCATCCGGACAGCGGAACTATAACCTGCATACGCCTGCCGCTGACCGGACTGGCGGCATAGAGTATGGTTTGCCAATTGTGAATGACGCTATCCAAATTGTTATGCAGCTTCAGAATCCACGCGGCTACCAGTGACTACACATGAATCAGCGACAGGACTAAACTGAAGCCATGCCGAAAACCTGGTTCCCGCGCCGCAAACGTCGTTTCCCCCTCAAATGGGAAATCACGCTGGCCTTGATCATCAAGGTCTTGTTGCTCTATGTGCTTTGGGCGCTGTTCTTCGACCAACCGATGCCCAAGGAAGACCGTGGCGAGAACACCAGCCGTATCATTTTGAATAAACCCTGAAGGAACTACCATGCTACCCACCACAGAAGTCGTCGATCTCAGTCGCCTGCAATTCGGGGCCACCGCGCTGTACCACTTCCTGTTCGTGCCGCTGACGCTGGGGCTGTCCTGGCTGCTGGTGATTATGGAATCGGTCTATGTCATGACCGGCAAGGAAATCTACCGCGACATGACCAAGTTCTGGGGCAAGCTGTTCGGCATCAACTTCGCCATGGGCGTCACTACCGGCATCACGTTGGAGTTCCAGTTCGGCACCAACTGGGCCTATTACTCGCACTACGTCGGCGACATCTTCGGCGCGCCGCTGGCGATTGAGGGCCTGATGGCTTTCTTCCTCGAATCAACCTTCGTCGGCCTGTTCTTCTTTGGCTGGAACCGGCTTTCCAAGGAAAAACACCTGATGGTGACTTTTCTCGTTGCCATCGGCTCCAACCTTTCCGCGCTGTGGATCCTGATCGCCAACGGCTGGATGCAGAACCCGGTGGGCGCGGCTTTCAACATCGAAACCATGCGCATGGAAATGACCAATTTCTCCGAGCTGATCTTCAACCCGGTGGCGCAGGTCAAGTTCGTACACACCGTGGCCGCCGGCTACGTCACCGCTTCCATGTTCGTGCTTGGTATTTCATCCTGGTACCTGCTGAAAAAGCGCGATACCGGCTTTGCCCTGCGATCGGTTGCCATCGCCTGTAGTTTCGGCCTGGCCTCCATCCTGTCGGTCATCGTGCTGGGTGACGAATCCGGCTACGCCACCGGCGAAGTGCAGAAAGTCAAACTGGCTGCCATCGAGGCCGAGTGGCACACCGAAAAACCACCCGCCGCCTTCACGCTTATCGGTTGGCCCAACCAGGAAGAGGAACGCACCGATTACGCGATAAAGATCCCTTATGCGCTGGGATTGATTGCCACCCGCTCGATTGACGAACCGGTGATTGGTATCAGCGACCTCAAGGCAGAAAACGAACAGCGTATCCGCAACGGCATGCTGGCCTATGACGCTTTGAGCCGCCTGAAAGCAGGTGAAGAAGGTGCGCGTACGGAGTTCGAGCAACACCAGCATGACCTCGGCTATGGCCTGCTGCTGAAAAAATACACACCAGACGTGACGGACGCCACTGAAGAACAGATCAAGTCCGCCACCAACGACACCATCCCCAAGGTTGCCCCGCTGTTCTGGAGCTTCCGCATCATGGTCGGCCTCGGCTTCCTGTTCCTGTTCATCTTCGGTGCCGCTTTCTACTACACCGCCAAACGCCAGATCGAAGAAAAGACCTGGCTGTTGAGGCTGTGCCTGTATGCCATTCCCTTGCCATGGATCGCAGCAGAACTGGGCTGGATCGTTGCCGAATATGGTCGCCAGCCGTGGACCATCTCCGGCATATTGCCGACGCATCTTTCCACCTCATCGCTGTCGGCGGGCGATCTGTATTTCAGCCTGGCCGGCTTCATCGGCTTCTACACGCTGCTGTTGATCGTGGAACTGTTCCTGATGTTCAAGTACGCGCGACTGGGGCCATCCAGCCTGCACACCGGCAAATACCACTTCGAACAAGCGGCATAAGGAGAACGTCATGATTCTGGACTATGAAAGCCTGAAGCTGATCTGGTGGTTGTTCATCGGCGTACTGCTGATCGGTTTCGCCATTACCGATGGCTTCGACATGGGTGTCACTGCATGGCTGCCCTTCCTCGGCAAGAACGACGACGAACGCCGCGTCATCATCAACACGGTCGGTGCCGTGTGGGAAGGCAACCAGGTCTGGTTCATCACTGCCGGCGGCGCGATATTCGCGGCCTGGCCGTTCGTCTACGCTGCCGCCTTCTCCGGTCTTTACATCGCATTATTGCTGGTGCTATTCGCCATGTTCTTCCGCCCGGTCGGCTTCGACTATCGCAGCAAACTCGCGGACCCGCGCTGGCGCAACTTCTGGGATTGGGGCCTGTTCGTCGGTGGCGCAGTGCCCGCACTGATCTTCGGCGTCGCCTTCGGCAACCTGCTGCTGGGCCTGCCCTTCCATCTGGATGACACCATGCGCTCCTATTACACCGGCAGTTTCTGGGGCCTGCTCAATCCTTTCGCCCTGCTGTCCGGCGTGGTCAGCCTGTCCATGCTGATGATGCATGGCGCCATCTATCTGGAACTGCGCACTGACGGCACCGTGCAAGCACGTGCACGCAAGGCGGCACTGGCCGCCGGCATCGTTTGTGCCACAGCCTTTGCACTGGCCGGCATCTGGCTGGCGTTCGGCATAGAAGGCTATCGCATCGTCTCCATGCCGGATGCCAACTCCGTCTTCAACCCACTGGCGAAGACGGTTGAAATCTCGGCCGGCGCGTGGCTCAGCAACTATCAGACCTGGCCCTGGATGATGGCTGCACCGGTAGCAGGATTCCTCGGCATTGCACTGGCGCTATGGCAAGGACGTGTCGGCCGCCAGGGACTGGCTTTTTTCTTCAGTTCGCTGGCCCTGAGCGGCATCATCCTGACCGCCGGCTTCTCCATGTTCCCCTTCGTCATGCCGTCGTCGACCGACCCAAACAGCAGCCTGACGCTATGGGATGCGGCTTCCAGCCAGAAGACACTGGGCATCATGTTTATCGTCACCATCATATTCCTGCCGCTAATTCTGATTTATACCTCATGGGTATATCGCGTACTCAGGGGCAAGGTTACGGTTCAATCCATTCATGACAACACACACACTGCCTATTAGGAGCTCATCATGTGGTATTTCGCCTGGGTACTCGGTATCGGCCTCGCAGTCGGATTCGCCATCATCAACGCCATGTGGCTGGAAGCAGAACAGCCTTATGAAGAACAGTAAGCGCAAGACTTTCATGCGCGACAACCTTGCGACAGCCGAGGATTGTGTCTGGCTATGAAAACGCCGGCAGAGAATCTGCCCAGCCTGCTGCTGGTAGACGACGATGAGACCTTCTGCGCTGTCATGAGCAAGGCGCTCAGACGTCGCGGCTATGAAGTGGCCGTCGCGCATGATGTTGAAAACGCCACGCGCATGGCAGAAGAAGAACCGCCGGAATACGCTGTCGTCGATTTGAAAATGCCGGGAGACTCCGGCCTGGTGCTGGTACGGCGTCTCAACGCCATTGATCCCACCACGCGCATTGTGGTCCTGACTGGCTATGCCAGCATCACCACAGCGATTGAAGCGGTCAAACTGGGAGCCACACACTATCTGGCCAAGCCGGTTGATGCCGACGAAGTCATCGCCGCCTTTCACAAGGCCGATGGCGACGACAGCATCTCGGTTGCCAGCAACCCGCTGTCGGTCGACCGGCTGGAATGGGAACACATCCAGCGCGTGCTGACCGAACACGAAGGCAACATCTCCGCCACCGCACGCGCACTCAATATGCATCGTCGCACACTGCAAAGAAAACTCGCCAAAAACGCACCCAAAAGCGTCTAAAAAAGCACCAACCTGCTGGTCCACATCACGCGCAATACAAAGCTGATTCAGGAGGCGCGCGCTATCTCGTTAGCAGATTTCGGACTGTACCCTGGAAAATACGGCATAATTAGAAAAAAAAGAAAGCTTGGTAATGAGCGCATACCAAAACCTTATGCCGAATCCACCGTTCAGTCCCCTCACTCCCGCACCCGGGAAATGATGCGTTTGCCCGGCAATTACCCAATCCCATGACAAATACAAAACATGTTTCATTCCCGGTCCTCGGAGTAGGTGCAACTGCGAGCGATTCGGAGTCACTTTATCAATTTTTACGGCTCCTGCCCAAAACCAGCGGCATAGCAGTCGTAGTCTTTCTCAAACATGCGCAAGCCAGTGACAATTACCTCAAAAAGCTGAAACACAGGCTTATCGAAATTATTGATGGCATGAGTATCCTGCCGAACCAGATTTTCATTACCCCCGCAGGATACGAGCTCAGTATGACCGATGGCATTTTCCGGTTACAAGCCAGGACTTCGGATGGAACTAAAGAAAACCAATTGCCGTTCGATGCATTTTTCAGCGCTCTTGCCAAAGACATGCAGGATAGGACCGTCGGCGTATTACTCTCAGGGGACAGTGCAGACGGCGCCGCCGGATTGAAAAGCGTACACGAACGAGCTGGCTTGGTAGCCTTGCAGGAGCAGCCATCCGCATCGATGCACGAAACATTGCGCCACATCATTGATTCCGGACTTGCAGACATCGTCGAAGAAGCAAAAAAACTTCCTTCGAAAATTCTGGCTACCCTGAAGAAATTCCAGCTGCATTACGGCAGTTATCTTGAAAAATCCGACAACAATCATGAAGAGATTTCCCGCATATTCAAGCTACTACTGGAGAAAACCGGCCAGGACTTCTCATCCTACAAAAAAAGCACCTTTTACCGCCGCATCAGTCGCCGTATCGGCCTTTGTCACGCCACCAGCATGGCCGAGTACCTGCAGATTCTCGAGAATTCGCCTTCAGAAACCAAAGCCCTGTTCAACGAGATGCTGATTGGCGTTACCAGATTTTTTCGTGAGCCTGAGGTCTGGGAGATACTGAGTCAGAACATCAAAAACCGTCTGTTATCCGCACCTCCAACCGGCCTGTCGTTACGCGCATGGTGTGCCGCATGCTCAACCGGGGAGGAAGCCTACACCATTGCAATCATCTTCCGTGAAGCTCTCCATGCTCATCTGGCTGAACACCCGTCCGACACAGAAAAACAATTCAGTCTGCAGATTTTTGCTACCGACCTAAACTCGGCCTTTATTGAACGCGCCCGCAAAGGTGTTTACCCATCGGGCATAACACTGGATGTCTCCGAAAAACGGCTGTCAGAATTTTTTACGCTTAACGATCAGGGTTACCAGATCAACAAGGATATCCGGGAAACAATCGTTTTCGCCCCGCACAATCTTATCAATGACCCCCCTTTCAGCAAGATCGACATTCTCTCCTGCCGCAATCTGCTCATCTACCTTTCGCCAGAGATCCATGAAGTACTGCTCTCACGCTTTCATCATAGCCTGAATACCAACGGCACACTGATCCTCGGCAGCTCAGAATCGATTGGCAAGGCGACCGATCTTTTTGAAGCGACTTCAGCGCCGCTCCAAATCTACTTGCGCCGCAAGATAACGCTGCATAAGAAACAGGTCGAGCTTCTATCGACAATCTCCTTAAACTTGTCAAATCAGACGCCGCGCCCGGAGTTCAAACTTCCCATGAAATCGAAGAAAACTTCTGATTACCAGACACTCCTGGATCAACTTCTGGCCCAGTACTTTGCCCGCGCTGCAG
>PHCM01000067.1 GCA_002842255.1 Betaproteobacteria bacterium HGW-Betaproteobacteria-2
GCAGGCACCGATATCGGGCCGATTATTCTCAATACGCACGTCGCTGGTGCGGCAGGGGCAATAGGCGCGGTCTTCATGAGCTCCATTTCGCGTCAGCCTGCGCTGATGACCAATGCCGTCAATGGCAGCATCGGCGGTCTGGTGGCGATCACGGCCGGCTGTGCCAGCATGGATATCCCGTATGCGGCATTGACCGGTTTTATTGGTGGCATGGTCTGTGTGCTCGGCTTCATCCTGCTGGAGAAGCTGCGCTATGACGATGTGGTTGGGGCAGTCTCGGTGCATGGTTTTGCCGGGGTCTGGGGCACGTTGGCGGCAGGCATCTTCCTGCGTGACAATATGTTCGATCTGGACGTCATCCTGGTGCAGCTGCTCGGTGTCAGTGTCGCCTTCCTTTGGGTCTTTTTCATCGCATTCTTCATGTACAGCCTGATTGCTCGCACCGTCGGTCTGCGTGTCAGTCCGCAGCATGAGCAGCGTGGTCTGGATATCACCGAGCATGGCGAGGTCGGTTACCCTGAGTTCAACCGGGATGCTGCTTATCTGAGCGAGCATGTCAAAGATCTGCAACCTTTAAGATAGAAAGCCCGGAAAATGGATTTAGTACAACGTCGTCGTGCGGTTTATACCGGGCTCAGACCGTTCTTCAATGACCAGGACCTCTCCGGTGCCCTGATGCTGTGGGAACGCGATTTTTCGAACAAGCCCAAGTTCGCTCTCAATGTGTTCATCGCCCGCTGCTGCACCACGGAGGCGCAGAAGGAAAAACGCGGGGAGATGCTGCGGGCGGTGATCTATGCCATGGATCTGCCGGAAGATCAGTTGCTTCCGGATCCGCAGCAGCTGGTCAAATCGGAGGCCGAAACCAGGGCTGAAGCCAGCCACCAACTGGATAATGTCACGGCTGTATTCGTTGTCCTGCTGACCGCCATGTTGAAGAAATACGACTATGCGACCCAGAGCGGTATCCGCAACTTTCTGGTAGATAGTTTGGTAAAGCTGAAACTGGAGGCGCGTAACGAGCAGCGCATTCGTGCCTGGCTATCCGGCCAGAGTACGCAGCTGACGGCGAATTTCAGCATCGACGCATTACAGAAGCTGGTGAACCTGGCCTATATCGCCATGTGCCAGTATGTGGGGCCGGTCAAGGCAGATCAGTTTCTGGCGCAGGCATTGAAGGAGGTGGAAGCGGAGGCGGTGAGTCGAAAGATCAATCTGCGTGATTTTCTTTAAATCGCTGAAACTGGCGTCCGAATGCACAAGGCACCCTTGCGGGTGCCTTGTGCATTGTAAGGAACGAAAGGTCGATTAACCGAACTTGCCGGTAATGTAGTCCTCGGTTTCCTTTTGAGTCGGATTGGTGAATATCCTGTCGGTATCGCCGTATTCCACCATCTCGCCCAGATACATGTAGGCGGTGTAATCGGAAATGCGGGCTGCCTGCTGCATGTTGTGGGTCACCACCAGAATGGTCAGCTTGTCGCGCAACTCGGTCATCAGTTCCTCGATGTTGGCGGTGGCAATCGGATCCAGTGCCGAGGTTGGTTCGTCGAACAGCATGATCTCGGGGTCGGTCGCCAAAGCGCGGGCGATACATAGACGCTGTTGCTGGCCGCCGGACAGGTTGAAGGCGAGGTCATGCAGGCGGTCCTTCACTTCATCCCAGATGGCGGCACCTTTCAGCGCTTCTTCCACCTTGTCGTCAATGATGCGCTTGTTGCGCTCGCCACGTACGCGCAGCCCATAGGCGACGTTCTCGTAAATGGACTTGGGGAAGGGGTTGGGTTTCTGGAATACCATGCTGATGCGCATACGCACTTCGATCGGGTCGACACCCGCGTCCAGTACGTTGGTGTTGTCCGGATGCATGACGATCTGGCCTTGGTACTTGTTGCCGGGATAGAGGTCATGCATGCGGTTGAAGCAGCGCAGGAATGTCGACTTGCCGCAACCGGATGGGCCGATCAGCGCCGTGATCTTCTTTTCATACAGCGGCATGTTGATACCCTTGAGAGCATGAATGCCGCCGTTATAGATAAAGTTCAGGTCGCGCGACTCGGCTTTCAGCGGGGTGGTGACAGTAACCATATTCTGGATTCCTAAATAATATTCTGAGTGAGTTCTAATCGGCAATACTTACTGCCACTTGATCTTCTTGCGGATGTTGTAGCGCATCTTGATGGCAATACCGTTCATCAGCAGCGTCACGACGATAATCACAGCACCTGCCGCGGCTGCGTTGACATGGAAGTCAGCGCCCGGCCGCGAGAGCCAGCTGAACATCTGGATCGGCAGCACGGTAAAGCCGGACCAGAGCCAGTCGAAGTTGAGGAAGGGTGCAGAAGTCGTGACCGGTGACGGAGGCAGGAAGGCGATGAAGGTCAGCGCGCCGATAGTAATCACCGGAGCGGTTTCACCGATGGCGCGCGCCATGCCGATGATGACGCCGGTCAGGATGCCGCCGGTGGCATAGCGCACCACATGTTGTGAGACCACTTGCCACTTGGTCGCGCCGACCGCATAGGCCGCTTCGCGGATGGCCACCGGGATGCCGCGTATCGCTTCACGGGTGGCGACGATGACGACCGGCAGGATCAGTAAGCCCAGTGTCAGGCCGGCAGTCAGAATGCTGGTGCCGAAGTCCAGAATATAGACGAACAGACCGAGTGCCAGCAGGCCGTAGATGATGGAAGGCACGGCAGCCAGATTGGTGACGTTGACTTCGATCACTTCGGACAGCCAGTTCTTCTTGGCGTATTCCTCAAGGTAGATCGCAGCAGCGACGCCCATAGGCACGGCCGAGACGAAAGTGATGATCATGACCAGAGCAGAGCCGACCAGTGCCGACAGCAGGCCGGCATTGGCTGCGCGGCGCGACGGGAAACTGCTGAAGAAATCCCAGGACATCAGTTTCGGATAGCCGTCCATGATCAGGTCGATGAACAGCACCAGCAGGGTCAACAGGATCAGCATGATGAATGACAGGCCGACCGCACCGAACAGGTAGTCGTTCAGTTTGTGGCGCTTGATCATGCTGCGCACTGCATCCAGGTCCTTCAAGGTAGATGCTTCTGTATTCATATTAATAAGCCTCGCGGAATTTCTTGCGGGTGAAATGGCCCAGCAGATTGAAGGTAAGAGTCATCAGCATCAGTACCAGGCCGGCGGCGAAGATACTCTGATAGCCGATACTGCCGTGCGGTAGATCGCCCATGGCAACTTGTACGATATAGGCAGTGATGGTTGCGGCTGAGTCCATCGGGTTGAAGGTCAGGTTCGGTTGCTGGCCTGCGGCAATCGCCACCACCATGGTTTCACCCACGGCACGAGAGATTGCCAGGATATAGGCAGCAATGATGCCGGAGATGGCGGCCGGGGTGACCACGCGAATCGCGGTCTGGAAGCGCGTGGCGCCCATCGCATAGGAACCTTCGCGCATGCTCATGGGCACGGCGCGCATCGCATCTTCGGAAACCGAGGCAATGTAAGGGATGACCATGATGCCGATGACGATGCCCGGGCCCAGCATGTTGAAAGTCGGCAAGCCGGGGATGAATTTCTGCAGCAAGGGCGTGACCAGCAACAGGGCAAAGTAGCCGAAGACGATGGTCGGTACACCTTCCAGCAGTTCGAGGATGGGTTTGACGGTTTCACGTACCCGGTGCGAAGCGAACTCGGAAAGATAGATGGCGCCTATGGTGCCAACCGGAATGGCAAAGGCCAGTGCGATGGCGGCGGTGGTTACCGTGCCCGAAACCAGCGGCATGATGCCGTAATGGGCGTCCGCGAACAGTGGCGTCCACTGTGTGTCGGTCAGAAAGTCCCAGAGCGAGACATGTTCGAAGAAAGTATAGGATTCGTAGAGCAGAATGCTGACGATGGCAACGGTTGTAAAGACGGCAGACATCGCTGCCAGCAGCAGCAAAAATTCGATACCGCGCTCGATCAGGTTACGCCGGAATTTCTTGGCTAGCCGGTCGCTGATTTCCAGTTCCATGGGTTTTTTTAACACTTGATTAGCCGTATTCACGTTAATTTGACTCTCGCATTGTAACGGATTTGATTTCTCAGACGGTAAACCGGGGCGACTTGGCCGCCCCGGTTTACGACTTTCAGAGCCGGCAGTTACTTGATGCGGGCAAGCAGTTCTTCGATCTTGACGCCGATTTCAGCGTGGCCGCCGAAACCGGTGCCCGGTTTCAACGCCTTCCAGTGGGCAACAACCGCTGCCTGGTCCTTGGCTGGCAGAGGAACGTACTTCACTTCCTCGATCAGTGGACGACTCTTTTCCAGATAGAAGTCAACAAACGCCTTCACATGGGGCTTGAAGGCACCGGATGTCGCGTTGACGTAGATGAAGATTGGGCGCGCCAATGGTTGGTAGGAGCCATCTTCAATGGATTGTTTGGATGGCAGTACAGCGGGCTTGCCTTCTTTCTCGATAATGGCAACAGCATCCAGTGTGTCTTTGTTTTCTTCGTAGTAGGCATAACCAAAGTAGCCCAAGCCGCCTTCATTACCTGCAACACCGCGTACCAGCACGTTGTCATCTTCAGAAGCTGTAAAGTCACCGCGGCTGGATTTGGACTTGCCTACGATGGCTTCTGTGAAGTAGTCGAACGTACCGGAATCAGCGCCCGGACCGAACAAGGCGACAGGAGTGTTTGGCCATGATGGGTTCACTTGCTTCCAGGTCTTCACCTTGCCTTGTGCAGCCGGTTCCCAGAGTTTTTTCAGTTCGGCTGCCGTCATTTTCTTGGCAAACGCGTTTTTCTTGTTGATCACAACAGTAATTGCGTCGAATGCAACCGGCAGTTCAATGAATTGGATGCCGTTGGCCTTGCACACATCGATTTCCTTTTGCAGGATTGGACGTGAAGCGCCGGAGATGTCGGTCTCGCCGCGGCAGAACTTCTTGAAACCACCACCGGTACCGGAGATGCCGACTGTGACCTTGGTCTTGGTGGCTTTCTGGAATTCTTCAGCCACGGCCTCAGTGATTGGGTAAACCGTGCTGGAGCCGTCGATCTTGACGATCTTTTCGTTGGCAAAAGCAGCAGGGGATGAGAAGGCCGCTGCGACAACTGCAGCAACACTCAGGGTTTGTACGAGTTTGAATTGCATTACAACCTCCATCATTAAGAAAACGTTCGGCAAAGCACGGAATGTTTGCATCGCATGTTTGCGATAACGAGTGCACTTTAATGATGAAAGATGACGCTTTTGTGACAAATATTAAAAAAAGCGGAATGGTGATTCCGGCGTTGAATATTAAAGGGTATAAAAAAGCCCCAAGTTTTCAGTTCGGGGCTTTGCAGCGTTTCCTGATGCAATCTTTGTGATGACAGCTTAGATGCGCTTCAGGAGATCCTGGATCTTGATGCCGACCTCCGGTTCGCCGCCGAAACCCGTACCGGTCTTTCGGGCCTGCCAGTGTGCAATCACGGCTGCCTGTTCTTCTTCGGGCAAGGGGATGAATCTGACTTCCTTGATCAGTTCTTCAGAGTTCTCGAGATAGAAATCAACAAAATCCATGACGTGCGGCGTTTCGGCCGATTTGACGTTGACATAGATGAACAGGGGCCGTGATAGCGGTTGATAGCTGCCGTTCATGACATTTTCCTCGGACGGGGCAACCGCTTGCCCGCCCTGCTTGGCAACGATGGGCACCGCCTTGATGGCTTCCTGATTCTCGGCAAAATAGGCAAAGCCGAAGTAACCGATAGCGCCGAGGTCGCCGCTCACGCCCCGCACGATGACATTGTCATCCTCGGACGCAGTAAAGTCGCCGCGGCTGGATTTGGCCTTGCCCATGATCGCTTCCGTAAAGTAGTCGAAAGTCCCGGAGTCGGAGCCAGCTCCGTAGAGCCGTAGCTGCCTGTCCGGCCAGGCAGGGTTGACCTGATTCCAGTTGGTGATGACATTCTGTGCCGCCGGTTCCCACATGGTTCGGAGTTCATCGACGGTCATGCTGGTGATGAAGTCATTGTCGGGATTGATGACTACGGTCAGCGCATCATAGGCGATCGGAAGTTCGATGTACTCGATGCCGGCTGCCTTGCAGGCTTCCATTTCCTTGTGCAGGATCGGACGTGACGCCTGGGTAATGTCGACTTCACCACGGCAGAACTTTTTGAAACCGCCGCCGGTGCCGGAGATCCCGACAGTCGTTCTGATCTTTTTTGCCAGCTGGAATTCTTCCGCAACCGCCTCCGTGATCGGGAAAACCGTACTGGATCCATCAATCCTTACCAGGAAGGAAGCGCCCTTGTCTTCCGAACAGGCGCTGATGCCGGCTGCCAGCAAAATGATGGAGAGTGCTTGAAGCCACTTGCCAGTGGCAGATCTGGTTTGAATCGAATCGAATCGCATGGAAGCCTCAGTGTGTTGAGTGAAGGTGCATTTTAACAAAGGCATCGCCGGCCTTTCACGAATGAATTCATCTGTCATGGGCAGGCGGCCGTGGTGCAAGCTTAATGTATAATTACGGCTTTTAAAATCAATCACATTCAATAAGACAGAATCAGTATGGAAGCAGAGCATCTCAATCAGATCAGCCATCGTCTTGAAGACCTTGCGGAGCGCAGTCAGGCACTTCGGGGGTATCTTTGACTTCGAGAACAGGCAGCAGCGTTTGCAGGAAGTCAGCCTGCTGCTGGAAGACCCCAATGTCTGGAACGACAACGAGCGTTCACAGAAATTAGGCAAGGAAAGACGCGAACTCGAATTCGTCATTAACAATCTTCTGAAGATCGAGCAAGGTCTGCGCGATGGCCGCGATCTGTTCGAGATGGCGCGCGAAGAGAGCGATGATGAGACTTTGCTCAGTGTAGAAGCTGACAGTCTCGAGCTGGAGCACATTGTTGAAGACATGGAGTTCCGTCGCATGTTCTCCAACGAGATGGACAGCAATAACTGCTTCATCGATATCCAGTCCGGTTCCGGTGGGACCGAGGCGCAGGATTGGGCCTCCATGCTGCTGCGCATGTATCTGCGCTATTGTGAGCGACGCGGTTTCAAGGTTGAGGTGCTGGAAGTCACTGAAGGCGATACTGCCGGCATCAAGGGCGCTTCGCTCAAGGTGTCGGGTGATTATGCCTATGGCTATCTGCGTACCGAATCCGGCGTGCACCGCTTGGTGCGTAAATCGCCGTTCGATTCCGGCAATCGTCGCCATACCTCGTTCGCCAGCGTTTCGGTTTATCCGGAAGTGGATGATTCGATCGAAGTTACCATCAATCCGGCCGATTTGCGCATCGATACCTATCGCGCTTCCGGTGCCGGTGGTCAGCACATTAACAAGACCGATTCCGCCGTGCGTATCACGCACGAGCCGACCGGTATCGTCGTCGCCTGCCAGAATGACCGTTCGCAGCATCGCAACAAGGATGAGGCGATGACCATGTTGAAGGCGCGCTTGTACGAGTTCGAGCTGCGCAAGCGCAACGAGGAAAAACAGGCATTGGAAGATGCCAAGACCGACATTGGCTGGGGTCACCAGATTCGCAGCTATGTGCTGGATCAGTCGCGTATCAAGGATCTGCGTACCAATGTTGAAATAGGTAATACCCAGGGCGTGCTGGATGGCGACCTTGATCCATTTATATCCGAGAGTTTGAAGCAGGGAGTG